>CAYJBA010000017.1:0-410 GCA_964367865.1 uncultured Bacteriovoracaceae bacterium
ATCTCCATAAAATGGAGTGTCCCCCATAACGGTCCGCAAAAGAGTTCGTAGGAAAAAGCAAAACTCCGAACAACACCATCCAACAGACTTTGTCTCGCAACCAAAGAAGCAGGGAATTACTGAAATAGTAAAAGATATTCATATTAATAAGTGATCGCAATGATATCGGGTCCCACGCCGATAGCAGATGTTATGGCCCCACTCAATACTCCAGTACCGAGATCTCTCGAAAAAACAGTTACAGAAGTTCCAGTTCGATTTGCGGTGACTACTAAATTGCCCAAAGATTGAATGCGCACGTCATTAGGTCCACCACCCGTCGCCCAGTTGCCAACTGCGCTTAGTGTTCCGTTTCCCTGATTAATCGTGTATCCGTAAACCCTATTTGAGATCGGAAGAGCGTCGTGTAG
>CAYJBA010000017.1:420-3032 GCA_964367865.1 uncultured Bacteriovoracaceae bacterium
CCCCCGTACTTTGATTTACCGAGAAGGCAATCACGTACCCCGTTGCGCTGGCACTTCCTGTGTAAACATAAAGTCCGCTAGGGTGAGCGCATATTCCGTCCGGGTTAGTTGCGACTGAAGTCACTAAAGTCTGAAGCCCGGTGAGCGAGAAGCTGGGTGATGTATTGATGACGTATTTTGAAACACTAGATCCACCATTGTTTGCGGTAAAAACAAATCGACTCGTCGGATCTATGGCCACAAGACTCACGAGTGAACCCGTGTTCCACTCTCCTAAAAAAGTGGGAGCTCCTGTCCCGCCATTAAGACTGTAGGCCTGAACACGTCCCGTGGCCTCATAGACTCCAGTGAAAGCATATGTGCTTGTGTTATTAACGGCCACACCTGCAAGCTGACGATTGTTGGTTGTGACTTGCCCCTGATATGTGAGGTTTCCGTTAGAGTGATCGATCGTATACCATTGTAAAAGTTTGCCCGTCCCAGCATTATAACAGGCAACGTAAACATATTGGTTGGTCGCATCCACATCCACGCCGTAAGGGTATCCGCAGGTGGCCAAAAATACTTGTGGTGTAGCTGAAACAGCTTTTGTCCCTGAGTCTATTACGAAGCTGTAGATACGATTACTGCCCCCGGCAGAAGCGTAAAGAAAGGCATTGTATTTAAAACCGCTTACTAGGGTGCCGGTCTGTCCGTCGTTATTAGTTAATACTACATCCACGACAGAAGCGCCGTGATAGGTCACAGTACATTGCACTTGGGTAGGGTCAATATAAGTGACGTTGCTACAATTGGATCCACCTAACGAAACAGTTGCGGTCGGATCAAAGTGAGTACCCGTGATCGTTACCGTGGTTCCGCCGCGTACACCCCAGGCACTTGGAGAGATCGTTGAGACAGTCGGTGCGGGACCTAGATCCGCACTGACTCCCGAGAGGGTGGCGGCCGTTTTTTGTTTTAGATTACAGGAGCTAAAAAATAGGAGCGAACCACACGCTATTAAAGCGAGTGCGCTTAATCGAGAAAGAGAAAAATGAATTGAACATAAATTTGCTAAACGACTCACCTGGATTCCCACACTCTCTTTTCGGACCATTTTCAGCTAAGTCTGAGCATTTTATTAAATCATTTCAAAATCTTGAAAAAAAATAATACAACGCATTAATTATAACTTTTTACGGCGAAAACAGGGGAATTTGAAAATCTCTTTTAGATTATAAAAATAAATGATATCAAATACTTATATAATAAATATTGAAAATAAACATCAGATTAACAATTTAGGGATTGAACTTCAAAAATGGCATCCAATTATGATTTACGAAAAATTGGCGACCCCACGGGTGTTGGCTAGGTCGATCCTACAACAAAGTTTAAGGAGACGGGTTTATGTTAAAACAAATGAGTTGGATAGGCGCCTTATTACTATTTTCACAACCCTCTTTCGCATATGTTGCTGGTTCTGTATCGGCTCCACCAGGTCATATGGACTTTTCTCTCCGTGGAGAAATCATGAGGGGACTGGCCGGCCCAGTAAACCTGCCTGAATCGAAACAGACTCAAAAGCCCTCCGTCAATATTTACGAAGCTTCGGCAAGTTACAATTTTGGAGAACTCAAGTTTCTTCAAGATTTCACTTTAAGACTAACGAATCAATATTTCACGAGCGCTGAGGAAGTTTATCAGGGGAGCGCTGTCTATGAAAAAGACGAAGGCAATATCCTTACGTTTGAGGCAGCTGCGAATTTCGTTCATGAAATTGATCGCACATTTGGCTTCTTTATCCGATCGTCTTTGCCCATCTCAATGAACATACAAAAATTCTCAAATCCAAAGATCGATCTCTTCGGGATAGGTCTTCAAGCTGGCGTGAAATATACTCAAACGTTTGGAAGTGAATTTGTGATTTACTATGGAAACGGTTTCAGGAGAGGCTCAGATAGTCAAAATTCGGCACTGACGGTGATGGTTCCCCTTGTTGTTAATACGACGGCATGGATTTTTTCTCACGGGGCTGCCTTTAAGTTAGGCCCTTTTTTTGATGGAGATTTAAGGGATCGTACTGATTCAGCATATGGAACAGAATCCGTGCGATCGTTCCGTTTTGGTTTTGCAGTGCTTCCATCTGTACGTGTGACTCCATCGTTCGGAGTTGACTGCGGATATATTCAGAAACTTTCAGGAGCGTACTTTCGAGCAACAAAAGACGCCTTCCTTGGAGTGCGATTCATCTTATGAAGAAGCCAGAAAAAATAGGTTTGCCCACCTTTTCATCAAAAAGGTAATCACTTTCGTTAAAAGCTTTTCGATCCACTTCGCCTAAATGTTAGCGGAGGTTCTGGATCCAGATAAGATAATTTTATCAAAGTGCGAGGGGTTTTTCGGTAAATTCCCCTGGGGAGCTCTTTGGTTCCCTAAACAACCTTTACTCGATCTTTATTTTAATAGGATTGCTTCAACGGAAACATTTTTTTTCTTGCCTTGTAATGAACTAACTGCGCTAGATTTCTAATACTATGATTTTGTTACCAGAAAATCAGACACTCAATCGCCTATTCTTTATCCTAACGGCTTTCGCACTTATTTTTTGCGGCGGAATTTATTTTTACTTT
>CAYJBA010000017.1:3042-15396 GCA_964367865.1 uncultured Bacteriovoracaceae bacterium
AGCTCGGTTTTGACGCGGATTTCGGTATGATTGCTCTCATCGCCAAAAGCATTTTAACCCGAGGCGAGCATCCAATTTTTGTGTGGCAAGTGGGATACAATGGAATTCTCGTCCTCAGTCACGCCATGGCCCTTGTTTTTAAACTGTTTGGATCCAACGCTTATACTGCAAACATCGCACCTGCGCTTTTTTTTATTTTATTTCTTATCGCTTTTTTTAAAGTAAATCGTCTTTATTTTGGACCTACTCTCGCGCTTTTAATAATTTTATTAATAGCCCTAAGTAGCCCCTCTTTTTATAACCGCGTGTTAAGAGCAGAACCCAATTACAACAATACATTTATCTTTGGAATGATCCTCATTTGGTGTCAGTACCAACTTATCGAACGTCTTTACCTGCGCAGAGCAAGTCCAAAGAAAAAGGATTTTATTTATGCGGCGATTTTCGGTTTTGTTTCTGGGTTTGGAATCTACAGTAATGGTCAAATATTTTATTTTCTTTCAGCTCTACTTCTTCACTCATTACTTCTCCTCATGAGGAGCGGACCCGATACATCCCTTTCTCACTTTTTTAGAAATACGCTTAATCCGGCTTCACGTTTAAAAAAAGGGGGAATTCGAAAATTATTTTCTTCTTTGGCATGGATTAACTGGTTTCATTTTAGCTTTGCCGCCATTACTTTTATTTTTGATTTTAAAACGGTTCAATATGCACGGTTTTCGGTTCGATGGGATTCGATTGCAATGTTGCAGGCCAGCGTCGAGGCTCTTATTGTTCTTAATCTCGGGTTTTATTTGGTTATCTATTTTGACAAAATAAAGTTCTACCTGCCATTGCTTGGCACCGCCGTCACAGCGGGGCTTCTTGGATATTCGCCTACGCTTTATTACCGCTATGTCATTAAGGGCGTTGTAGCTGCACACACCGGAGTCGGAGGGACAGCTCAGGAGCTTTTAAATCGGATGGGATGGATGCTTTACGGCCAGGCCAAGTTTTTAAATTTGACCGAAATGTCCCTTCTTTCATTGTTGGCTGGAGCGGGTGCAGTCTTTTTTGTGGCTGTTTTCTTAAAAAATGCATTTAAACAAATTAATCAATTTGTGCTGCGTAAAAGCTCAAAGAGTTCCATATTATACATTTCGCCGGTTATTTTTTTGCTGCCTGTGGCTACAGGTATATTCGTTGCTTCGCACGCGGCGTTACACTGGACCACTTTTCGATATTTGGCGGTAGTAACTTTATTCTATGCAGTGGCGATTTCATCTGGAGCCGCTCAAAGCTGGCTTGTTAGCAA
Source organism: uncultured Bacteriovoracaceae bacterium (assembly GCA_964367865.1). Lineage (GTDB taxonomy): Bacteria > Bdellovibrionota > UBA1018 > UBA1018 > UBA1018 > CAYJBA01. Next base: position 4,337 of record CAYJBA010000017.1, read on the forward strand.
AACGCGAAAATCGCGAGTGATGATCGCTTTCGCTTTAAGTTGCATTTTGATTAATAACGCATGGGCCTTTATTCAGGCGGGTCGATCGGTTCATCGCCCCTACCACGAGTTGGTAATCATGGATTGGATGAACGATTACGGAATCCGGCATGGGTACGCAGATTATTATTACGGCTACTCCATCACATTTTTATCCGATGAAAAAATCATAATGGAACCACTCTATTCGAATTACAGTCCTACCTATGGTCCCATTGTTGCTCAGGCTGATCACATCGCTTACATTGATTATCCTGCCCGAATCCACGAGATCGATCATAAAGTGCGAATTGGCAATTTTAATTATCGCATTTTAGATCAAAAGGATTTTGGAGCCATTCGAGCATTGCGTCTGCAAAAAATTGGACTTGGGATTGAACACAAATAAAAAAGGCCCAGACCGTAAAATCCGAGCATTCTAACAAATACAAAACCCAGTCTACTGAAGTACACGTTGGTCAAATCAGGAGCTTGAAAATGGGGCGTTGAACGCCTTATCCTTGCGCTGCAGGCAAGCCAATGTGGATGATATTCGAAAGCTCAGTTACAATGGGAATTTTTACGGTATGGTGATCGGTTCAGCGATAGACTTTGTAATCTTCGCGTTCGTTATTTTCGTGTTTACAAAAAAAGTGCTTCGCGAAGAAATCGTGATAAAACGTAATCTGGGAGGATCTGTGATCAAGAAAATATTTGTTGGTTTTGCTATTACCCTTATCCTTTTTCTGGGCTTCGTTTCAACTCGAGATGGCCATTTTAATTATGAACGAAGCGGCGTGATCCATGCGCCGGCAAGCGCGATCTTCGCTTATATTAGCGATTTTAAGAAGGGAACCCTTTGGAACCCCTTTGATCAAAAAGATCCCAACATGAAAAGAACTTTTTTGGGCCCGGACGCGCAGGTGGGTTCGACGATGGTGTTTGAGGGCAATCGAGAAGGGGGGACGGGTAAACTCGAAATTCTAAAACTGGTTCCGGATCAATCCGTAGATATCAGACTTACCATGACTAGCCCCATGAGCGCTGATAACGTCATTCATTATCAATTGACCCCCGAAGGAGACGGGACCCGATTTTCTTGGGAAATGTCGGGTGACGGGGGGTTTATGGCAAAATTAATTTCCTTATTTATGAATTGTGAAAAATTTGTCACTCCGGAGTTTGAAACCGGAATTAAGAATTTAAAGGCCATTGTCGAGGCTCAAAAGCCAATCCGAATGCCGGCTCAATGATTAGGCAAGGGGCAAGAGGCAGCCGCTTTACCTGAACCAAGATCCACAAAAAAATGAAAGAACTGCACACCTGGCTACTTTCTTATGTAGTGTCTAAGTAGTTTACACTTAACCCATTTTCGCAAATCAAATATCCTATTAAAATTCATGTGTCTAACACAGGCATATCGATTGCAGAGCAGTAGAGCGTTACCTAAAGAGTTTATTTTGGCATTTGAAAAGGGAAAGTATTTTTTATGACTAAAAAATTATTTATTTTGGCCAGTTGTTTTCAGTTTGTATGGGTGGCTTCAGTATTAGCCAGTCAGGGCCCAAATCTGATGCTTGAGGCACAGATTCAGGCCGAAAAAATGTTAGGCGGTTTGCAGATCAAGCATGTTTTTGAAAAATCCGAACGCCTATCTGCAATTAAACTTCATTACATGGAAGCCAATCCGAAAACAGGCATCATAGAGATGAGAGTCCTGACCACAAGGCCTGACAACCCCTGGTTCGATTTTACCGTAAGAGTAAATTCTAAGGGAAAAATCGAATGGACTAGAATAAGAGAAGTTCACAATCAAATGAAGCCGTTTAGCCAAAAAGCATTGGACGCATCTGTAAATAGCAATATGACCAAAGGCGGACAGAAAATTAAGGCCAGTACGCTGAAAAAGGGAGGCCTTGCCGCGGCCTTGACTCTGGGCCTTTTTGGGTACATCGGAAATCAAAATGCCGCCAGTGCTGAGGAATTAATTGCATCGGATCGCAAAGAAAAAATGCGCGGAGCCTCGGCTGAGTCAAGCCAAGCTCAAACAGCTGGGGCTAGCCTCTCGGAATGATTTCTACGGTCTGAAGTGACTTGAGATTTTTAACTAAAGGGGTTCTAAACGTATCAATAAGAACAATGGCTTGACCCTTGATTTCCCTGATACCACCCAACTTAAATTTTACGTCCGCATTCGGAGCCGCTAGGGTTTGAAGCTGGAGCCTGATAAGTTCATTGTCCAGTTGAAACCTAAAACACTTCCATTTTAGGCTGAAGCGTAGTCTCTAGACACCACTTTGTTGTCTAATTTAATTGACTCACTCTGAAGTGTTCGATATGTGCTTCGCCATGCAAGTAGATTACACTGGCGTGATCCGCCAAAAGCTCCAAGAGCGCGTCGAGTCCAACCCGGGTTACTCACTTCGGGCTTTCGCACGAAATCTCGGACTTGACCCTGGGTTTCTCAGTCACGTCCTTAAAGGAAAGCGTCAGCTCTCGGTGTCCAGAGCTCTAGAGCTAACCGGACCCCTTGGACTCAATACGAGGGAAAAAGAGCATTTTTTGAATCTCGTACAATTGAAATCAGCTAGAACGGATCAAATGCGTGAGGAAATCTTGACGCGAATGAGTAAAACGCGTCAACCGGGGGCTATTAAGGATATTGACCTTGAGACATTCGCCTTTATTTCAGACTGGTATCATAATGCGATCTTAGAGCTGACACACCGGCGGAGTTTTAAAATTTCAGCTAAATCTGTTGCTTCACTTTTAGGAATCACGACTCTCGAAGCCAAACTTGCTCTCGAAAGACTAGTTACTTTAGGACTACTTACACAGACTAATCTATCGTTTGTGAAAACAGCGAGCCACTTTCGGACTCGGGGAGAAGTTCCTAATCAGGCATTGCGAAAACGGCACCGACAGGTATTGGCAAAAGCAACAGATGCCTTGGACAAACAAAATGTCGACCGACGTGATTTTCAATCCTTTACGATGTGCATCGATCCCAAATTAATTCCAACTGCAAAACAAAAAATTCAACGTAGCCTTTGGGACCTTTGCACGTTTTTAGAATCAGGTGATAAAGCAGAGGTTTATGAAATGTCATTTCAACTTTTTTCATTGGAACAAAACAAGCAGGAGAAAAAATCATGAAACAAGTACTTATTATTCTAGTGGGAATCTTATTGGTTATTTTCTCAGCGCAAGCGGGTACAGCGACGGGGAATGGGGGCCATGCAGTTGTTTGCAGAAACGCAGCCAACAAAATCACCCGAGTTGAACTCCTCGACTTTTACGAGGCACGCATCCTAAGAGGAATCAATCACAACTTAGACTCAATCAGTGGAAACTGGCTGATCAAGGGGCAGGCCGTACTCCAGCGGCTCGAAACCACAGATCCAGATCGGGCAGCTTTATATCAAAATCAACTGACTACTTTTGAAAATGACACTGTTTTCATGACCGATGCAGATTTGCCGCCCGTATCGGATTCTAATCATACAGTTGGAATTCCCCGCGATTGCAAATTAGAGCAAATTGCGGTTCAAAGGGCTCCCCACTTTCCCGAGGACAAGCGCTTTACGGTTAATAAAGATCTTTGGGATGTGATGGACGATAATCAAAAATGTGGATTAGCCCTTCACGAAGTCATCTATCGCGAACTCCTCGAACAAGGGGATTCTGTAAAAGCGCGATATTATAATTCGTATATAACCTCATCAAAATTGATGGAACTTTCTGGCGTGGAATATCTCGATCTCGTTCTTCGCACGGGGTTCGCCACTGCTAGGATACAAGGAGTCTTGATGTCACTGGGGCAGATCACTCGCGGTGAAAACAAAAAAATTCTATTTGGCACCCCAGTAGCAGGATCTAGTTTTTCAGCTCTAGGTCGACAATTTAAGTTTCGGTCTTATTCACCTCGAGTGACCTTTTATGAAAATGGAGCTATTCGTTATATTTCTGTAGAAGGTGCGCTCTTTGCAACAGGTCAAGGCTCACTGATTCCCTGCGAAGGGGGCGAAGATACTGTCGTGTTAAATAACAACGGTGGTCTTCAGAGTTGCAGAGTCTCACAAACCGATTCTAAAGAGTTTAGATTAGTGTCTAGTCTTTACAATATTAAGCCCATTTCTGCTTTGTTCGATGATCAGGGATTTTTAAAGCAAGCTGCTCTAAATTCTGGAACTGAAAGTTGGGGGATTTTAAGTGGATTTAGAGTTACTCCCGGCTATTCCACTGCAAGTTGGTGGTTCTATCCAAATGGGGCTCTAAGAGAAGGGTATCTTCAAGAAACTCTAAAATATAGGGTGCAAGACCGCGATCTCTCAGTGTCAGAAATCATTGGAGTTTATCCCGATGGAAATCTTGCAAAAGGAATTTTGAAGGGAAACCAAACTCTAGCAGTCGGGCTCAAGAAAGTGACTTTTGCTTCTCAATCCATTTTGGGACTCTATCCAAATGGCATTGTTCAAAATGGCGTATTCTTAAAGTCCACTGAGTTCCCGGTCCAGGAAAAAGTAATTTCTTTTCAAGGCACCGATTCCACGCACAATACTCAGTATGCCCCATGGGCAGGTTTTTATCAAAACGGTCAGATTAAATATGGCTTTTTAGAAAAAAGAGCGGAGCTAAAGGTAGTGATGTCGGGTACAGAAGAAATCAAGCCGATAGTGCTTGAGCCTAGAACAGCTATTTGCCTCCGCATGGACGGAATCGTGAGCGCGTATGGTTTAAAAGCCTACAATGACGAATGGCTTTGTAAAGCTGAACATTAATGCAGCTGACCGTGTGCGAAGGATACTCAGGGAGGCGTCACATCTGGCGATCGACTTCACCCGCGAAATGGAACATCGAATCAGATACTGACCCAGCCTCACCGGAACAGCATCAAAATAGGTGCGATGGATTTGGCGGAAAAAAAGGCCTTTGATTTTAACGTCCTATTCGCGCCAAAATCATCCCCTGTGAAAAATGACACTGACGGGTAATCTCAATTTTGTAGACACATAAGTGTTTGCAAAACAGGAGTATGAGAGTGTAGGAGTAATTTGTGAAAGTAAGAGTAAATGAAATATTAAAATGCTTGATCGTTGTTTTAGCGTTGAGTGCGAGCGGGTGCCTGAGAGAGGAAATCGAAGCACTTAAAGCGGCCCTCAAGAACAATGGTGGAATAATTATTTCTGAGCCCCCGGCTCCTCCGGTAATTAAAACCATTACAGCTAATTTTAACCGTGTTTATAACGTGCGAAAGGAGTCAGCTTATGTCTCTGACTGTCCTAGTATCTATGGCGTCGGTGACGGCACCGCAGTAGGTAGTCCCGGCATTGGGTACTGTAGTCCGATTGCACGACTCGTTACGACTTACCATTTAGACGGTACACGCCGCCTGCTGGGCGACCCCGAAGAAAGTATCGAAGTTATTATTTCTGGGTTGGAAGTGGCCTGTGCTCAGAAGGCAAGTCAAGCGATGCTGGATAACGATCGTCTGATGATCGTGGGCGAAGCGCTTCGGGAAGTATTTCCGGCGATGGGAATGCCTACAGTACAAGGTTTAGCAACTGTAATCCAGTTTTCAAAGGTGATCTCGTGTGAGATCGTCCGTTAGAAAATGATCGCGGTGCAAAGGGGCGGAAATAACGTTAGTTATTTTCGCCCCTTTATTTTTGGAATACGTCAAGTCATCACATTCTTTTTGTTTCGTCGGTGAGATACACGGTGCGGGTGTTTTCATTAGTGATGAGTGTGTAATCTACGTTTCCAATAATAGGCATTTGTTGGTAAGTCACATTTGTCACGGCAGTGAAAGTGCCATTCATCGTCAAAACCCCGATGGGGTAGTCTTTGATCAGTGTACTGTCGAGAGTTAAAAAAGGTCCGGAGCCATGGCAGTTTTCAAAGGCCACCCATTTTTCATTGATGTCAGTGGTGTCGAGTGGAGAGTGCCGAAACTCGGGAGGTGGAGGCTGTAGTAATCACGCCCCCTTTGAATACGAGTAGGGCATATTCGATGAGCTTTGGCATACTCGGTTTAGACTATTGCATAGGCATTGCATGAGGATTGTTTCATGCTAAGGTACCTGACCAAATGAGAGAGATTGCATTAGCTATTTTTATGGGATTTTTATTTTCAGCCCATGCATTGGCCGTGGGGTTTGAGTCCCACCCCGAGTTTCAAAGTCTTACTGAAGAGGAACAAAGCGGGATGGATGGGCCCGCTCGTTTGAGCGATGAGTACGCCTCAGATTTGGTGACTTATCTCAAATCAGAAGACTGGAAATTTTACCGCCTCTCCCAACCTAGGGTATTTGATTTAAGCGTCGGCAGTGTCAGCGCCTCTCATTTTCTTATGGATCAAGAATTAAAGGTTCATGCGCCACTGTCAGAAGGCCTTGAGTTTCGATTTACGTATTTTGACGATAGAGATCTGGAAAGCGAGCAAGTCCATCACGTCCTCGAATTTCTGGCTTTTCCAGCGAAGTGGATAGGGCTAAGCCTTTATGGAGAACCCGATCTTTACAAAAGAAAGGACGATACCGGAGTTGCCTGGGTATTGAGACCCTCGGAGAGACACGAGATTCGAGTTTTTAATACGTTCGTCGACGTCACTCGCCTCAAACGAAACGACCGTAATGACGTGTTTGTAGAGCCTTTCCTTCCTTACGCAAGAGGATGGGTCGGTCGAATATGGTCCGAACCTAGCCTGGGAGAAACCGGCGAATTTTTCGAGCACGCTTTTAGATATGAGTCCAAAACTCAGTGGCTCTTTCCCGATGAAAAATACGAGTATACCTACTGGAAGGCCGCATTTTCTCTCTATGGCCGTAAAATTTTATCCAAAGCATGCGCGCTAGCAGTGCGTGCTCAATGGGACCGAAAGATGGAGGCTCGGACTCCCACTGATATTTCGAGTCTCGTCAGTTACGAAAGTTGGCGACGCGATCGAGTTTTCGCGTATTTCCGGGTGGATTTGAGCAGGGTGGGTCCTCATTCAGATTGGGATCTCGGGACGGGATTACATTTTCAGTTTAGGCGGTGGGAGACGCTCTCTGGAAATGGCCGATACCGTGACGTTCTTCCGTTCATTGAATTGAGAATTCCTGGATTTAATACCAAGCGAGGGATAGACCGATGGGGATTGGCGCTGATTCCGGATTGGCATCAAAGTTCGGGTTGGTCCGGGCTTTTCAATCCAGAAGAGAGCTCGGAGGTTTTAAATTTTCGTCTCAATTTGAGTTATGAATTTTCTTTTGGAACTCAAGCCAAGTTAAAGTTTATTGCCTCAGGAGATTTAGATCAATATGGAAGTCCTAAAAGTTGGGCAGGGGGTAACGGGCAGTTGAGTTTAGCATTTTAGCTAAAAGCTAGAATGCTTGCCCGAAGACGATCCCGAGTGCAGGCGCGAGATTGCCTCCCCATGTGAGAAAACCAGAGGTTCGAAAAATAAAACCACTATCTTGTCGCCATTCATATCCCGCACCCAACGTGGCTAAAAACGGAACAGAAGGAAACACGGTAGTTCCCTGGATCGCATGTCTGCCCTGAAGAGCGGGACCCTGAGGCAGTAAGGTGATTCCAGCAGTGAGCAGTGGGGAGTGGTCCTGCTCAGTTAAATAATAATGAGTAAAAAGAGGAATGACCCAGGTGCTACCGCTAGAGGATGAGGGACTATCACCTTCTGCAGATATTTTTGCGAGACCCATTCCAGCGCACCACGCGGGGCCTACCGTACGATCATATTGAACTCCGTAAAGAAAGCTCCGACCGAAAAGCTCGAAACTCAAAACATGGGGCGCTTGGCTGCGTAAACGGGATTCAGCTAACGCGCTGTGAGCGATCAATGAAAGAAGGAAATAATAGTAAGACGTTTTACGCATGTGCTTTTACTTGATCCTACTTAAACGAATGGTTTACCCTTTGTCTACCGGTCAGGATTCGTTCTCTGTTGCTCTGAACCCGATCATTAAGTTCGTCTGGCGCCCCTTTTTTCGGAAAAAATGGGGAGCTTCTTGAAGTGTTATCTCTAATAAAAATAATTATATTTTTGGTTAACATTAATTAAACATAATTATCTAATATTATTAGTATTTATAGATCTATTATAAATATATACGTTAACATTTGTGAACAAATTAGTTGACTATTTCATTATTTCGTTCGATAATGGGTCTATGGCTCGAATGATTTAATTTGAGTCCGAATGGGTGACGAGCCAACGAAGCCCGACGGACAAAAAGGAGTAAATATGAAGTCCGCCCAAAGCCTCTCGCACGAGCCCTCACTTTCGAGATCAATAACCGCCCTGATCGCCGTAGTTGTAGCTGTTACGGCTGCCAGCTTGTTAACAGGATGCGGGAAACCATTAGATGGAAACGTAACCATTCAGAGCTGGCAACTTGGCGGATCAGGCGCCGCATCTCTGAAACAGAAATCCCTCTTTGCTTCCCTCTCTAAAGGGTTTCTGGATGACTTGATCGCTCCTCTTCTTGGAATCAAAGAGGCCTTCGCAGCAGTATCTAGTTTTTCAGTTTTTAGTGCGTGCAACGACACTCTGAAATTTGTCGACTCCAATGGAAATCAAATCAGCATCAACGGAAACGCTAACCCATCGGTGGGTCAGGGTTTATTGAGTTTCAGTTCAGCTAGCTCACTGCCCATGACTATTGGTGCAATTACAATTCCATCAGGAACAGCGATTAAGGAAATCGACATTACGTTTGCAGTCGTTCCAAGCGTCTGTTCGGGTGCGAACTACGCTGTTCAATTTGATAACGGAATAGGCGGGGGCACGATTAACATCTCCCAAAATACCGCCTTTAAATTTCAATTCGCTTCACCCCTGACCGTGAGCGAAACGCCCCAAACCATAAGCCTCCTCTTTGGAAATATCGTTAACGACATGGTCTCCAAGGGAAATACGCTCAACAACAGCACGATTCAATCTGTGGCAGTTGGACAAGCACAGTAAGGAACGAAAATGGCCAAAGAACGTCCCAATATATTCAAATATCATGATTATCGGGAGTTTCTGAAAGACTGGCTTGCCTACAAAAAGGCAAGCCAGTCGGGCTTTTCTCTAAGGTATCTCGCAGGTAAATCAGGGCTAGGTGCAGGTTACTTATCTATGGTGAACAACAGGACTAGAAACTTATCCTCTAAAGCCCTGACCAAGCTCATTCCACCATTGGGTTTAGAGCCGAGGGAGCGTCCGTTCTTCGAGCTTCTTGTAAAACTAGGAGATGCTGACTCTCAAGAAGAGCGACTCTCAGCGCTTGACCGAATGAAAAAATTTTCAACTTATCGAAAAAATAATTCGAGTGAATCCGAAGTGTTTCAGTATTTGACCCACTGGTATTATGTCGCGATTCGGGAAATGACGGCGCTTCCAGAATTTAAAACCAATCCCTCTTGGATCGCTTCACAATTAAACTGTAAGGTGTCGATCCCAGAAATTGAAAAAGCTCTGAAATTTCTAATAGAGAATAAATATATTGAAGTACTGTCAAACGGTAAAGCGCATCCTCCGGAAAAAAGCCTGGATTGCATGGGCGGCATATACAAAATTGCGCTTACGCAAATGCATCAAGAAATGCTCTCCCTCGCCGGAAAATCAATCGAATCGACGCCAAGTGCCGAGCGAGCTATTCTCGGACACACCTTCGCCGTGGAGGACGGGGATTTTGATCAAGCGAGGGAAATTCTGAATGAAGCGTTTGAGAAAGTGCGTAAGCTTAGTAAGGGAAAATCGAGTGGAAAGTCCGTTTATCACATGGAACTAGCACTCTTTCCATTGACACGAGTTAAAGGAGTAAAAAATGAAATCTAATTTCGCTCAAAGGGTAATAGGGTTATCTTGGATTCGCATTTTATTTATCGCCACTTCTTTATCAGTGTTTCAATCCTGCGGCGGGACAAGTATCGGAAACCCTATCGTCATACAAACGCATCCCCTTTCGGGGCCCAACGCGGCTTTTAATCGGACAGGCTCTTCGCCTCTCGATTTTCTCGTCACACTTCTCACTCGTGGCGTATTTGGAATTAAGTCTGCCTACGCAATAGTTCAACCTTTCAATCGATTTGAAATCTGCCTCGAATATATAGTGTTTGAACGCATGGATGGCTCGTTGGAACAGCAAAACGGCTCTCCAAACATTCCGCTAAACCCTGGCCTCATCGTTTTTGGACCTTCTGATACAAACTCAAAAACAATTGGAAACCTATCCTTGACTCCTGGAACAGTCTTGAAGAATGTCAAATTCGCGATTGCGACCGTGCCCTCGTTTTGCCAAGGAGCTAATTACGCCGCTCTTTATAATTCTTCGGCCTCTGGTGGGGATATTCTCATCACGCAAAACGTCGCGTTTCGGTTTGATTTTGCAGCGCCTGGCTATAATGTCACCGGCGGTCTTCAAGTCATCGATTTGTTGCTAGGACAAATTGTAAACGGGATGTTTGCTCTTGGAACAGGACTCAACAATTCCACCATTCAAACGATCAATGTGGGACAAGCTCAATAAAAACTAAGAGGAGAGCTTTTGACCCAGCCGCCCCCACTTGAAAAATGGGATTTGAACGGGTTATTCTTAAATGCGTCGGCCGTGATCCCTGTGCCTGGTGTGGCTGAAAAAACCAGCCTAAGAGATTGCTAATTATCCCGCTTTTCTATATCGGCTATTTTTTCCGCTGCCCAATTTTACAAGCACGCCTCTTTCAGATTGCTCTTTGATAATTCGATTTGCTGTCCGAATGGAGGTGTTCCATACGCTGGCAAGGTCATGGACCGATAACGCCTGATCCTCTGAGACCCCTCGCAGCTTCTCTCCGTAAAATGACCTTTTCAGTTCCTCCGTCTCGGTATCCAGGTCGCTTTGACGAATATGAATAGTCGCATCGCCAGTTACTTTCAAATAATACTCGTTGTGCAAGCGCCGGACTTCGATTGGAAGCCCGTATTCGGTAAAAACTTTAGAAAGTCTTTTTACAGATTGAGCCACTCGATCTGCGGCGAGATCGGAAGAGCACACGTCTGAACTCCAGTA
>CAYJBA010000018.1:0-8318 GCA_964367865.1 uncultured Bacteriovoracaceae bacterium
GAATCCGAAACAGACAGCGAGTTATTTGGTTTTCTGGTACTAGACCAGATGAATAAGGGATTGAATTTAGCCGAGGCAGTGCGCACTGCTTTTTCTGGAATTAAGGGCGCTTGTAGTGTTGTAGTCCTATCCGAAAAGGAGCCCGGAGTCATTGTGGGTGTGAGGAACGGGTCCCCTCTGGTTGCTGCGGTTGATTCTAAAGTGGGAGCGATAGTGGCGAGTGATGCCCAGCCTCTATTAGAAATCTCGCGAGACGTCTATTTTTTGGAGCACGGCGATGGGCTGTTAGCGAGCGCGAAGGGTCTTGAGTTTTTTAGCCTGAGTACTGGTAAAAAAATTAAACGGGAGTCAACGCATCTCGACTGGACCCTGGAGAAATTTGATAAACAGGGATTTCCTCATTTCATGCTCAAGGAGATTTTTGAGCAGCCCACTGCAATTCTTGAAACATTTAATGGTTTGTTGGATCGGGGTGGAGGGGCTCCGTTTGTGTTGGCACAGCAACCCGCGGTACCCCTTCTAGACCGAGCCAAGGAACTTGTACTTGTCGCGTGCGGCTCTTCTTACCATGCGGCACTTTTGGCCAAATACTGGTTTGAGTTGCTGGCCGATATTCCCGTGAGTGTTGAGATCGCAAGCGAGTTTCGATATCGAAAACCAGTATTGCGCGAGGGCGTGGTAGTGATTGCGATTTCTCAGTCGGGCGAAACAGCAGACACTCTTGCCGTTGTACGAGATGTTCGGGACCGCAAATTTCCAGTGATTGGTTTAACCAATGTACGAGGAAGTACCCTTTCGCGTGAGGCTAACGCTGTGCTTTACACCTCTGCTGGTCCAGAGGTGGGTGTAGCCGCGACCAAGACTTACATGAGTCAGCTCGCGGCACTGTTCACTGTATCTGGATATTTGGCCGTAAAAAAGAAGGGGCAAACCGATATTCCTACCTCCCGGATTTATGATCAGATCTTAAAATTGCCGCATATTTTATCTCAGGTTCTTGGAGAGTCTCTTCATCCCGCCGCTCCAATAGTTGAAAAGGTGAGGCAGGCCGCAAAAAATAGACTCGCCTCGCGCGGCTTCTTTTTTATCGGTCGTGGGTATTCGTTTCCTGTAGCTTTAGAGGGGGCCCTCAAGCTTAAAGAAATCGCTTATGTTCATGCTGAGGGCTACGCAGGAGGCGAACTTAAACATGGTCCGATCGCCATGATTGATTCAGATATGACTGTAGTTGTGATTTCGCCGCAAGACGCGTGGCGCGAGAAAACCATTTCTAACTTAGAAGAAGTGAAATCCCGCGGGGCAAAAATTATAGGAATCGGAAACTCCAAAGATCATGAATTTCAAAACCTTTGCGATGATTGGATAGGAATTCCTGCTGAAACAGTTCGAGAATTCGACGAATGCCTCTACCCGTTTCTAACTACGCCACTCACTCAGTTACTGAGTTATGAGCTTGCGGTTCTTAAAGGTACGGATGTGGACAAACCTAGAAATTTAGCCAAGAGCGTGACCGTCGAATGATTCACTCGTTGATGATTGGTTTTACCGCCGCCGCTTCGATTTGTTTGTTTCAATGGCTGCATCATACTTTTGCAAATTTTAATTGGACCTCTCCGGTATTTATTCTTGGAATATCGGGTGTTGCGGTATTGATCCAAAAATTTTTGCTTGAGAGAAAAATCGGACATCGAAGCTATGATGGCTTGGCAGATGTTTTTATTCATATTCACTCCCCCGCAAGTATGGATTCGCCGTTTTTTTGGTTTATCCGCGGTCTGTTGTCTTTTCTTTTGGCTCTGTTCGGGGGCGCCGTCGGAATAGAAGGGGCCGCTGTCGAGTTTGCCCATGCTTTTGCAATTCAGTTTCGGTCGCGTTCAGCTCGTTGGTTTGAACAACGGCGAAGAACCGACGCTTCTGCCGCTCTCTCAGCTGGGATCGCCGCAGGTTTTGGAACTCCGTTTGCTAGTCTACTGCTTCCCATCGAATTAGGTATGGGGGGAAAATCTATTTCAGTTGCAGTGAGTGCCCTTGTTTCTTATCTCTCCGTTCGAGCTTTTGCGAATCTAGCTGGATTTCAGTGGCTTGACCTTACTGGCGTTTTATATGGCGCTCATTTTTTTGGAGTAAGCGAGGTCATCGCCTACGCGACCATTGCAGTGGCGTGCGGGGCAATGGGGGCGCTTACAATTCGATTTTTTCGTTTTACTCAAGACAGCTTGATTGATCTATTTCAGCGCCAAGGATGGATGAGAATCCTTGCAGGTGGAGTATTGCTCTTTTTCATTGCTGTTATTTATAAAGGAAGTCACTTTTCCGCACCTGCGATATTGGATCACCTCCTTTGGGCGCGCAGATCTGGCAGCGAGGTGATTTTTTTATTTCTCATTCAGTGCCTCGCGCTCGCGGCGGTTTTGGCAGGATTTGGGACGCTCGGAGTTTTCTGGCCTATTCTGGGACTTGGGGCTTTGTTTGGCTCTCTCATCAATCAGTTTTTTTTCAATGAGATCTCGGGTTTTGGCGCGGTTGCTGTTTTGACCGGTTGCGTTGGATTCGTTGGCGCTGTTTTTGGAGCGCCGGTTACCGGAGCGGTTCTTATATTTGAGCTGACTAGAGATCTCAATATCTTAGGAATTACTCTTATCGTTGGGATGATTTCTAAAGAAGTCAGAAAGCGGCTAAAAACTGGCGCCATTATGGAGCGTGACCTTAAAGTCAGAGGACTTTCGTTGGTAGAAGGACGTTCTGAGTCTATTCTAGATGCTGTCTTTGTCCGTGACGCCATGGTTGCCGATTATGAAACCGCACATGAACAGGAGCCCGTAGCGAGTCTCTATACGAGGCTTCTGCGTTCCCGTTATCCATTTTTACCGGTAGTGAGTACTCAAGGAATTTATGTGGGTCTTCTTACTGCCGACATGGTTCAAGAAGCTTGGAACTCTCAGCTGATTCACGGGGAAAACAAGTCAGAAAAAGATCATTCTTTGGCTCGGTTGCTCGAAGCGAAAGATCTGCTTTATCGCTCAGGATTTAAGCCTCCACAAGTGAGGGGATCTGATCGGTTGTCGGCAACAGTAGGAATTTTTGAGGATATTCCCTGTGTTCCGGTTTTAGGTGAGGATAGGCGGGTTATTGGTCTGCTTTTCGTACACAATGTGCGATTGGCCTACGAGCGAGAACTGGGTCGAAGATCTCTGTCTACTTCTTCTAAAGCCATCGAGTAATTTTGGGGTACCCTTTGGCACATCCCTCCTTGCTACCCCAAGTCTTAGCAGGTAAATAAGTTCGGCGATGATTGATTTAGAAACCGCACCTTCTATTCGCGAACCTGGCTTTTTATCTTCACTCAATGAACGTCAGCGCGAAGCTGTCCAGATCACTGAGGGACCTCTCATTGTCTTAGCTGGAGCAGGTTCAGGCAAAACAAAGATGCTGACTTCAAGAATCGCGTATTTGATCGAAGCTAAGAAAGTATCTCCGCAAAGCATTCTTGCTATGACCTTTACAAATAAGGCTGCGGGCGAGATGCGCGAGAGGGTAGAAAGAACTCTGGGCCATAGCGCACAGCAGGGAGGGGGTCATGCGTTTTTAGGAGCCCCTGAAATTGGAACTTTTCACGCCGTTTGCGTAAGAATTTTGCGTCGAGAAGGGGATCGCCTTCCTTTTACGAAACCGTTTGTAATTTACGATGATTCGGATCAGTTGAGTCTCCTCAAAGGCGTGATGAACAAACTCAATATTGACGACAAGGCTTTTAACCCTAAGGCGTTTCAGGGTGCAATTAATCGGGCAAAATGTGAGGCGCTCGAAGCTCAAGAGATGTCGCCTTCGGCCCACAATATCTTTGAAAAGCAGGTTAAACGAGTCTACGAGCAATATCAGAGGGATCTTTTTGATAATAATGCGATCGATTTTGGCGAAATAATTTGCATGACTTATCGACTCTTTCGAGACCATCTAGATATTCGCCAAAAGTACCAGCGCCGTTTTCGCTATATTCATGTCGATGAGTACCAAGATACGAATCGTGCGCAGTATTTGTTGCTGTCTATGCTGGCCAATCCTAAATTTGGCGGTCACCAAAATATTTGCGTTGTGGGAGATGAAGATCAATCCATCTATAAATGGCGTGGCGCAGATATTAAAAATATTTTAGATTTCGAAAGTGACTATCCAGGGGCGCAGGTCGTAAAGCTCGAACAAAATTACCGCTCAACCAAAACAATCATTAAAGCGGCGGGCCATGTGATTCGAAACAATCGCTCCAGAAAAGACAAAACTCTCTGGACTGATAATCAGGATGGAACATCTCTGGTCCGCTTTCAGCTTCCCGATGAGCGTGCAGAGGCCGAAGTAGTGGTTTCTGAGATCAAACGTCTCGCTGAGCATGAAGGGCGTTCTTATACGGATTTTGCAGTTTTCTATCGAACTAATGCACAAAGCCGCCAGTTCGAGGATATTTTACGAAGAGAAAAAATACCCTATCAAATCGTTGGCGGGTTGAGATTTTATGACCGCAAAGAAATAAAAGACATCCTCGCTTATTTTAAGGTGATTTTAAATCCTACAGACTCTATTAATCTCAAACGCATTATTAATACGCCGGTACGAGGAATTGGTAAAACTACGGTAGAAAAGCTAGATAATATTTATGTTCAGTTAGCGACCGATGGGATCCTGGGACAAGGCGAGCTTCTGCCCATTGCGGGTGGCTATTGGCAGGCACTCGAAGCGGCGGCATCGGATGGGTCACTGACTTCGCCCGCGACGGCAAGAAAATTGGCTACCTTTGTATTGATGATGAAAAAAATGATTGCGGCTCAACCCAGGCTTTTACTGTCTGAGCTTTTTCATCTGATCTTAGATGAAACAGGCTACGTCAAAGAACTCCGTTCTGAAGGAACTGAGGAGTCTTTAAGTCGAGTTCAAAACTTAGAAGAATTTGATGCTCTTTTACAGGAATTTGAAGAAGATCAGTTCGAGCAAATCATTGAGTCAGACCGTGAGTTAAAGAAAAAGGATCTTTTACCCATATTTTTAGAACAATCTGCATTGGCGTCGGATTTAGATTCTCTGGATTCGGGCGGCGTGCTTGGTAGTTCAGTTAAGCTCATGACACTTCATTCTTCTAAAGGCCTCGAGTTTCCGGTGGTATTTATGGTTGGCATGGAAGAGGGACTATTTCCTTCGATTAAACACTGGGAGGATGTCGTTGAAGAGGATGTCGAAGAAGAACGCCGCCTCTGTTACGTAGGGATGACTCGAGCCAGGGAGCAGCTTTATCTGCTGAGTGTCTCAATTCGACGAATTTGGGGCAACGCTGGGTTTCAAGAGCCTTCGCGATTTTTTACGGAAATCCCGGATGAATTTGTACAGGTGAGAGATCTGACACAGGGGTCGCGGGGCTTCGGACAGATTCAGTATCGCTTGGGCTCGTCACGGCAGTTCGGTTACACCTCTAATTCAGCGCCAGAGAGAAATTTACATGTGGTTTCTTCCTCATCGAATCTTGGTAGTTCTTCTTTGCAGGGTCCGAGCAAGGAGATGATTGGTCGAAGAATTCATCATCCTGAGTATGGCTTGGGAACGATTTTATCGAGCGAAAGCTCGGGCGAGGATCTGAAAGTTATTGTTGAGTTTAGAACGCGAGAAAAACGTAAATTTTTGTGGCGCTATATTGCATCGCTCGTCGAATAGGTCACTACGCCACCCAGGATGCAGCGGCGTAGCGATTTATAAACTCCGCTTGAAGTGCTTGAAGCAATAGTACCAATGCAATCACTAATATAATTTTTGCGGGTGTCAGGATTTCCATTTTCCGTCCGTCATCCAACATTTGCTGTATTTCACGCCCTACCACCGGAAAAAGTACGACATATACTGGCAGTAGATATCGCACCATGGAGCGCACCCCATGGCTGACAACAATCATTTCGCAAAGATAAAAGAACGCAAAATAGGTGAGCGATTTTGGGAACGCCCCGAGCGATGGGCTTTTCCACGCTCGAACGCAAAAACGGAGCGAAAAGTAAAAGGCCACCCATGTACAGACTCTTCCGATATTATCAGCCAGGTCTCCCGAAAAAAAGGCGAACTTGTAATATTCTAAAGTCAGAAATTTTTCAATTCCAGGGCTAACGACCCATCCCACACGGAGCGCCTCAAAGTGCAGATCCCATTTTCCCCAAACCCAGTGACAGTAAGCGAAAAAGGAAAGGACACCCGCGAGGCTCACCGTCGATAAAAGCACCGCCTGAGCGAAGCGTGGGATAGATTCACGGATTCTGGGAAACTTAAGTAGAGCGATAAAAAGTGGGTAGGCGACGAGAGGAAAACCCACAAATCGAGTTGCCGTCATCGCTATTCCGTGAAGTGCTGCGAGTAAGAAAAAGAGTACCGACGCATTTCGATCTTCGAAAGTTTTCATCGTCCAGTAAATAAAGCCGGCGATCATGAACGAAAAGAAGGACTCCGAATATCCGGTTACGAAATAAAATGCACCGGGCTGGCAAATAAGAAAAAACGCCAAGAAAATTCCAACTGCCGCGCTTACTCCAAGGCGTTTTAGAATGAAAAAGAAATAAATCCAAAATCCGGTATACGCGATATGCGCCGAAAAAGGAGCAGCCCGAAGTGAGCTCATTCCAAAAAGGGTCATAAAGCCTTTCATCCAGATTGGAAATCCCGGAAAAAAGGCGATATTAGAGGCATGGTCCTGCATGGACTCAAGTGGAAGTTTTACGTTGTATCCAACATCCGCGACAGATCTATACCAGGCGACATCCCACTGGGTGAGACGGTCAAAGCTCCCACCGTTTACAAAGAGAGACAGCGCCAGTTGATAAAGGGTGAGACACGCGGCAATGCCTGCAGTTTTAATTAAGCTCCATTGAATAGGGGTATTAAATGCGTTTCGCTGAGTGGTGGCCATGAGTATTAATACTACCTTTTTACTTTGCCCTGAAGAGTGATATTGCGCAATAACGCATGGTATTAAATTCGAATTTAGAGCGCATCAATTTCTTTTCAATTTGAGCTAGTTTGGCTAATCTGCATAAGTTTCACGAATATTGGAGATTGAGCGCATGGTTGAAGTAAATGAGATATTGACCCGTCAGGTCGCCAGTTTGGCGCGCCTTGAACTTTCGGATCTAGAAGTTAAGTTATTTACTTCGCAGCTAGGGACGATTTTAAAGTATGTCGATCAGCTTCAGATGGCTGATGTAAATGGAATTGAGCCACTCACTCATCCCCTCTCGCTTGCAACCCCCATGCGAGAAGACGAGGTCAAATCTTTTATAAAAACTGCCGAAGGAAAACCGCGAATTCTTGATTGCGCTCCTGAGGTTATGTACGACGGATTTAAGGTTCCCCCAATCATTTAAACGAAAACGAATGAAAGAAATCAAATCTAATGGCTTCTCATAGTTTTAAAACCATTCGCGAGATTCATGATGCTTTTGATCGTAAAATAGTTTCGCCCACGGAACTTGCCGACGAATATCTGGACACAGCCAAAAAAAGTAAGCACAACGCCTTTATTACTATTTGCGAGGAGCGAACGAAGAAATTGGCTAGTTCCGCGCAGGATCTTTTGTCGCGAGAGGGAAAAGTCCCGAGAAAGAAATTTCCCTTGTTTGGAATTCCCATTGGAATCAAAGACAACATGACGATGGATGGAGTTCGAACAACCTGCGCGTCCAAAATGCTCGATAATTATATTGCGCCTTACACTGGAACTGCAGTTGCGAGACTTGAGGCCGCTGGCGGAATCGGGATCGGAAAGCTTAATATGGATGAGTTTGCCATGGGCGGCTCAAACGAAAATTCGGCTTATGGTCCGGTACTTCATCCTCAATTTCCTGACCGTGTTCCGGGGGGTTCAAGCGGTGGATCGGCTGCGGCTGTTGGGGCTGGGCTTTGTATGGCGGCACTGGGCTCGGATACGGGTGGTTCGATTCGGCTTCCGGCTTCATTTACCGGAATTGTTGGACTCAAACCTACTTACGGGAGGGTCAGTCGATATGGCTTGGTTGCCTTCGGATCCTCGCTGGACCAAATTGGGCCAATGACCCGATCCGTTGAAGACGCTGCGGTTATTATGAATATGATGGGTGGCCACGATCCGATGGACTCGACCTCCTCTCCCACTCCTAACGAGGATTTTTTAAAGGCAGCACTTTCGGAGCCTCATTGGAAAAATTTGCGAATCGGAGTTCCAAAAGAATATTTCGTCAAGGGCATCGCCTCTGATGTCGATCATTCAGTTCGCGCAGCTCTGCAATGGTATGAAAAAAAGAGATCGGAAGAGCACACGTCTG
>CAYJBA010000018.1:8328-15258 GCA_964367865.1 uncultured Bacteriovoracaceae bacterium
TCGCTTCCTCACACGCACTTTAGCGTCGCTGTTTATTATATCGTGGCGGTGAGCGAAGCTTCGAGCAATTTGGCGCGTTATGATGGCGTTCGCTTCGGTGTGAGACCAGAAGCAGCAGATCAAGCCCAAGATCTCGAAACTTTTTATAAAAAAGTGCGCTCCAATTTCGGTCCAGAAGTAAAACGTAGAATCATCCTAGGTACTTTTGCGCTATCGAGCGGCTATTCAGATGCCTACTATAAGCGTGCTTGTCAGGTCAGACATTTGATTAAAAAAGATTTTGATGCCGCTTTTTCAAAGTGCGATTTAATCGCTGGGCCCGTTTCGCCGACCACCGCATTTAAACTAGGTGCCGTTCAAGACCCGCTTCAGATGTATCTCAATGATATTTTCACAATACCCGCGAATCTGGCTGGGATTCCCGCGATGAGTGTGCCTTGCGGCCACGATAAAGACGGACTTCCGATCGGGTTGCATCTCCAAGCACCCGCGTTTGCTGAAGGCAGGCTTTTATCCGTGGCTCGAGCCTTTGAAACCAGGGGGACCTCATGAGTCACCCAGAGTTTGAAGCCGTGATCGGACTCGAAGTCCATTGCCAGCTTTCGACCCAAACCAAAATTTTCTGCGGGTGTCAGGCTAGGCTCTCAGAGGGTAAATCAGTTTCGGATGAGGCGGTAAACTCAAACACATGTCCGGTCTGCGCAGGCCATCCTGGGTCGCTACCCGTATTGAATAAAAAAGTGGTCGAGTACGCAATCAAGGCGGGATTGGCAACACATTGCACAATCAACACTAAAAATATTTTCGCCCGTAAAAATTATTTCTACCCTGATTTACCCAAGGGCTATCAGATTAGCCAGTATGAATACCCGATCTGTGAGCATGGATGGCTCGCACTAGAGACTTCAGCGGGGCCCAAAAAGGTGAGTATCACTCGAATTCATATGGAAGAAGATGCCGGCAAGAATCTTCATATGGCAGGTTTTTCGCTCGTAAACCTCAATCGCGCCTGCGTTCCACTTATTGAAATTGTGAGTGGACCTGACATGAAGTCCTCCGAAGAGGCCGGTGCCTACCTGCGTGCTTTGCATGCCGTTGTCACTTACCTTGGGATTTGTGACGGCAACATGCAGGAGGGGAATTTTAGGTGCGACGCAAATGTCAGTGTTATGCCCAAGGGTTCAAAGAAATTCGGAACTCGCGCCGAAATAAAAAACGTAAATTCTTTTAAATTTGTCGAAAAGGCGATTGACTATGAAATTGCGCGTCAGGTTGAAGTGATTCAGGGCGGTGGAAAGATTGTGCAAGAAACCCGCCTTTATGATTCTCAGAAAAATGTGACGATTTCGATGCGTAGCAAAGAGGAGGCACAGGATTATCGATATTTTCCGGAGCCTGATCTTATTCCAGTAGTTATAGAGCCAACTTGGATTGAGAGTATCCAAAATCAGTTACCCGAACTCCCCGAACAAAAACGTGCAAAATACATTTCGGAGTATTTGCTCTCCGCATACGATTCAGGAGTTTTGACTCAGTCTAAATCGCTCGCTGTTTTTTTTGAGGAAACCGTTGCGATTCTCCTCAAAAGGGGGATGGACGTAAAATCAGCCGCTAAACCTGTTTCGAATTGGTTGACTGGCGAGTTGGCTCGCCTTTGCAATGAAGAAGGGATTGACGTCACCACAAGCCAAGTTAAACCTGAGCACATTGCCGATCTCGTGCTGCTCGTTCAAAAGGCTGTACTTTCAAGCACGGGGGCTAAGCAAGTGATGGCTACAGTCTGGAGGACAGGAGACTCGGTAGAAAAAATTGTTGAAACTGAAGGATTGAGACAGGTGAGCGATACGGGAGCACTTGAGGCCGCAATTGATAAAGTAGCCGCAGCATTTCCGGGTCAGGTCGCCGAGTTTCGGGGTGGTAAGGAAAAACTTCTGGGATTTTTAGTCGGACAAGTCATGAAAGAAACTCAGGGCAAAGCAAATCCAGCTATGCTTCAAGAGTTGATTAAAAAGAAACTTTCGTCATGAAAATGAAATCGAAAAGGAACGCTATGTTGAAAAAATTATTGATCATTGTGGGTATTTTCTTGGGGCTTTTTATTACGGCAGCCATCGCGATACCCCTGTTTGTCGATGTTGATAAATATCGCCCGCAGATTGTTCAGATTGCGAATCAAAACATCAATGGGAAGCTCGAACTCGGAAAACTTTCACTTTCTCTATGGGGTCAGTTGAGAGTCGAAGTGGCAGGACTCGCTTTAACAGACTCGACTGGACGTAAGGTCGTTTCAGTTAAGGATGCCTATTTTCACATTCCCTTTACTTCGATCCTTAGTGGATCCCCTTCGCTAACATTTAAAATGATCAAACCAGAAGTTTTAGTAGTCAGCGAAAAGTCCGGAAAAATAAATTTAATGAGCTTGGCAAAGGGGAGTATTATATCTGCTACACCTTCGCAAAATCAAGTTGCCCAAAGTGTAACATCACAAACGAATACAGGGGCTCCCACGACAGCCTCCGGTACTTCGACCCAGACTTCGAAATCAAACCCAACCTCCAAACATTCGGGGGCAGCTCTTGCACTTCCCGCAATGGCCCTTACAACGCGCTTAGGAGTTGAACTTCGAAACGCCCATATCACTTATCGGGACATGAAGTCTGGGATGGACACTCAGATTAAGGATTTCAACTTTCTTCTTAAAGACATCTCGATCTCTCGGCCAACAGAAATTGAAATCTGGGCCAATATCGAGGGCTCTCAGGGCAAAATATTTAATATAAACGGACCTCTAAAAATAGCTGGGGAAGTTAAACCTGTTCTCAGTGGAATGGAACTCGATCATGTTGAGATTCAAGCTAAAGCCGATTTTGATCAGCTTTCTATTTTAATTCCTGGAACTTTTGAAAAGAAGAGCGGTGTGCCCGCACATTTAGATTTGGCATTGATGGCGTCGCCGTTCGAAGCAAAGATTGGCCGTTTTGCGTTGAAATTTTTTAACGCTGAAATAAATGTTGATGGCACTGTTAAAAATTTAAGTTCGGGCGAAGGATCGGGTGGGCCCGTAGTTAACTTGAGTGTGCGATCCAATAAGATTGATCTAAAACCTTGGAGCGAGCTCATTCCACCCTTAAAGGAGTTTGAATTGGGTGGAATCGCCGCGCTCGAAGGGGGAGCTACGGGTCCATCCGAAAAATTGGGTTACCATGCGAAATTTACGATGGATAATCTCACTGCGAAAGCTCCGATGATAAAGCGCCAGCCGAAAATCAATTTGCTCGTAAAGGTTGCGACAGATCAAATCGAAACCTTTTTAATGACGCTGACTGCCCCCGGCAACGATTTAAAAATTCAAGGAAAACTCGTATCTTTTTCGAAGCCTAAAGCTGAGTTTTTGGTAACTTCGAGCGGAATGGACCTCGATCAGCTGATTGATTTTCCAAAGTCCGCAAGAAAAGGGACCGTTCAGGCCGCGGCCGTATCTCCGCAGGAGACATCTGATCAGGCGGATGAAAACGGCGGGGGTGTTCCTAATTCGAAAAAAGGATCCACGGATGCCAAAGGGGTTGCTTCAAAAGAAGGAGATTTAGACTCCTCACTCGATTCGCTTCGAAAAAATGCGATGCTCAGATCTTCGGCTTTTATGCTCACAACGGATATTAGGTCTCTCAAAGCCATGGGAGTGAACGTCACAGAAATCCAGACCAAAGCCTATCTCAAGGGTCTGCAAGCCGGAGTGGAGAGCTTTGGGATGAAAGTATTTAGTGGAGCCATTAAAGCTAGTTTTTCTACGAATTTGGAGCCGCATGCGCCGACCTATAAACTGAGTGCTCAGGCCGAAGGAGTCGATTTACGCGAAGCGGTTGAGTCTCAGCTTCAGCTTTTTAAAAATACTCTTTTAGGAAAAGCCCAAGTTGCCATGAACGTCGAAGGATCTAGCTTAAATATGGACGCAGCCATTTCAAATCTCAAAGGGAGCGGAAGATTGCGAGTCGATCACGCGACTTTTGCTACGATTGATGTTGGCAAGATGGCAGCCGAATCTATAGGTCCTGCCCTAGATCAAATCAGCCAAAAAGTCCCCGGAGTTCGCGGTCGAAAAGTCAATATTCCCAACAAGGAATCAAAATATGAATGGATATCTTCTGATTTTACGATTGCTGGAGGTAAATTTTCTGCGCCGAACTTTATGACCAAAGCTGAACCCAACGCTGGAATAGATCTCAGAGGGAGCACGGTTGTGGGTTTAAAAAACTACTCACTCAGCGCTGCGTGGGAGATTGTAGATAACTATGATGTCACGCGTGCAAAAGGAATTGATACTCCAGGCAGCCCAGGTCGCCCGCTCTTGGCCGAAAAGGGGCAGCCCGTTCGTTTTCCGATTCACGTTGGAGGAACATTGTTTCAGCCCAGTTACTCCTACACGGAAGTTCCGGAGTTTCTCGCAAAGGTCGCTCTTAATAACGTAACCGGGGCTGTTACAGATCAGGCTAAAGCACAGGCGCAGAAAAAGGTAACGAGCACGATTTTAGAAAGTGCACCTATCAAAAACGCACCTCCCGCAGTGCAAAATACAATTAATAATTTAGGTAAAAAGCTGTTTGGCAGATAATTTCACGAATCAATAGAAAGGATCGATATGAAGACTCTAATCGTAAGCGTTGTGATCGCATTGGCGGCAATGGTAGCATTTTCGGGTTGTTCTACCGAAAAGGCGAAAAACAAAGCAAAAGAAGCTGCTGCGAAATATTGGCAAGATAAAGCCTATCCGGGCAAATCCTTTGACGTCCAGGTCATTGAGGCTGAAAAAGCGGATGACGGAATGTTTCGCGTAAAAGGGATCATTGACGGTGAGACCCGTGTGGGCATGTTTAACCCCGAGACAGAAAATTTCTCTGAGGGGTATTACTCCCTTGCCCATGAGCGGAGCAAAAAAATCGCTGAGCTCGAGCAAGAAGTAAAATATTGGAAAGAAAAATCAGAAGGCCTCGAAAAAGAGAACTATAAGCTTAAAGTTCGCATGGGTAAAACCGATGATTCCGAATCGGGCGCTAAGAAAAATAATTAAGAGTCTTTACCATGGCAGTACGGGCATCGATTGATTTAGGAACTAATACCTGCTTACTGCTCCTTGCAGAGTGGGAAGCAGGGGCTCCCGAACCTAAAAAGGTGCTCGGGGATTTTTCGACCATTGTGCGCCTGGGAGAGGGCGTGGATCAAGCGCGGGAGTTCAAGCCTGAGGCTATGGAGCGAACGCTTAAATGCCTCTCCGGTTATTCAGAAAAAATAAAAGAGGCGGGGCTCGCCCCCAGTTTGGCGTTTTGCGTTGCTACCAGTAGTTCACGAGATTCAAAAAACGGTAAAGCGTTTTTCGATCGGATCAGGAATGAGACGGGACTCGAGTTTCGAATCATATCTGGGGAGGATGAAGCTCGACTGACTTTTCTGGGCGGATTACTGCCAGGAATGGGTGCCGAAAAAACCGCTGTAATTGATATTGGTGGAGGAAGCACTGAGCTCATTTCACTTAAAGGGGGGCAGAGTCTCGATATGGGTTCGGTTCGTTTCACAGAGCGATTTCTAAAATCTGACCCCGTCACCGATGACGAATTTTGGAACTGCCAAGAAGCAATTGATTCTGAGCTTTCTAAACTTTCTTCCTGGCGCTCCAGGCTTTCGCTCGACACAGAGCTCTTAGCTGTTGCCGGAACTGCTACTACTCTCGCGCAGTGGTTCATCAACCTTCCAGTATTCAATGCTGCCAAAATCGACCAAGTTTGCATGACTCGAGGCGACGTTCATCGGATGGTCGAGGACCTCAAATGGCGTACTGTAAAAGAGCGAATATCTATTGTGGGTATCGAGCCCAAGCGCGCAGACGTTATTTTGGCTGGAGCTATGATTTTATGGCGCGCCCAAGAAGGGTTGAATTTTGCTAAGTGTCGAGTTAGTACTCGGGGCCTGAGATATGGCGTTATGAAAGAGTTTGATAGTATTAGAAAATAAATTGTGAGGAATTTTATGAAGCTAAAACTTGGAATATTGAATTGCGTTTTCGTTTTAATGACAGGCTGTGCGACGGCGAAAGCAATTCAAGGACCAGACGGCACTGAAAATCAACTCATTCGTTGTAGTTACGGAATTGAAAATTGTTATAATAAGGCCGCGGAAGTTTGCCGTGGTAAATATGCAATTGTAAACAACTCTACAAACGTTCAAGGGTCCCAGGGTTATATCTCCTCGACTAACGAACTTTAAGTGAAGTGCTCGAAATAATCCAATTTTTTTAATTTAGTTTTCATGATTATCCACAAACCAGAAGTGCGAATCGTTGGTGAGATCCTAGAGGTCTCAGCCCGGGTTGAGCTTCGCTCTCCAAAACGGGGCCGTTCTATTCACTTGTGGTTTCGGTTTCCAGAAAATACTCACTCGCTCTTATCTCTAGATTCTGATCCTTTTGTTGTGGCATTGCTACTCTTAGCAATGCAAAATGGCGAAGATATCGACGTTAAAGGTACTCTTTCGCCTAGGCTTTTAGCTGGACTTCATGAGTACCAGCAAAAATACCATTCTTGGTTTCCGAAACGATTTCATCTTGTTGAGATTAAACCTTCAGGATTACGAGAAACCTCCGTTGAGAATATTACCCGCATATCATCCGTAGATGCGTGCGCATTTTCTGGCGGCGTGGATTCATTTTATACTTTGTTAAAGCTACTTGGGCGGGGAAACTCGGATAGAGGTTCAAATCTCAAATACACTTTGTTTATGTCCGGATTTGATATGCCACTTCATTTAACAGACTCCATTTCGGAACTGACCCGATCTTATTCGACCCTGATGACTGAGCTGGGTATAAATTTTATTCATGGCAGCACTAATATTAGGGAGTTCGTAAATTCTGTAGATTGGACCAACTCGCATGGCCAGGCG
>CAYJBA010000019.1:0-9846 GCA_964367865.1 uncultured Bacteriovoracaceae bacterium
TTTGAAATCGTCGCGGCCTCCTCGGGAGTCGATAAAAGTAAAATGACTGTGTCGAACGAAAAATCCGGCACAAGCTCCGAGTTAGCAAAAGAAGCGCTGATGGATATCTCCCTCAAAAAAATCAATATAAAGCAGGCCATTCGATTTGTTTACAATCTTGAGAACGGAAACCGACCAGTAAAAGTTAGAAATTTTATCATTGATACCAAATCAGATCCGACCGGCTACCTCGATGCTAACTTTGCTGTATCGGCCTTTACATTGGGAGAGAAAAAATGAGCACGTCTGAGGGTATTGAGTCACCCCCTGGCAGAGTAATCGAGCAGGCCGCAACAGGTTTGTTAGGCCGTATTAAAAAAGCGTCGGGTTTTGCTTCCTGGATTTTATTTACCATTTTTTGTCTTTTATTTTTTACTTTTATTCGAATTCCAAACACAAAAATCGAAAGCTGGGTTCAGGGAATGCTCAATGGCCAGCTCGCTACACAAGGCATCACGATGCGCGCCGAAAAGAGCTCACTTTCTTTTCTTTTCGGCCTTTCGTATGAGATGAAAGATGTTCAAATCTTAGTTCCAAACTCCGAGAACCCGCTCAAAGTAGAACGTGTTAGGTTCTCCCCCCATTTATTGCCCCTTTTCATTGGGCACTTCGGTGCCGGCCTTGAAGTTAAAGACAAAGATAGTTTACTCAATCTAGAATTTACATCCGCGGTAAACGGAAAAACAATTTCTATGGTTTGCACCGCTAAAAAATTCGACCTAGGAAAAATAGGGCTATTGGGCTTGGCTTTTGGCGTAAAAGGCGGGGCTTTGGCAAATGGTTCTGTAAGTTTGAGCGGCGATCTCACTAACCCAGGATCTCTTTCAGGAGACGTCAAACTGAGCCTCAGCCGAATTACGCTCGAGGATCAAACGATTTCGATGTTTAAAATTCCTAAATTAGCGATTTCGGAAGCACAAGCTGATGTTCAAATTAAAAATGGCAAAGCCGTAATTAAGACCCTTATTTTAGGCAAGGCTGGAAACACCGCTGAGGATATCCGAGGCTCGATCACGGGGGATATCACTGCTGGTCGCCAACTTGATGCGAGCGCGACCAATCTTAAGATTCGATTTGGCTTCTCTGAAAACGCAACGAAAGCATTTCCCTATCTCGACGCACTGCTAAAGGACGGAAAGCAATCTGATGGAATGTACCTTTATCAGCTGAGCGGTCCGTTGTATGGTCCGACTTGGGCACCTACTACGCCTTGATATGGACTTTGAAAAATCATTAGAATCGTCACTTTTGCGACATCTGGCACGCGAGACCGGAACTCCTTCAAATCTAGCTGAAGCGATCCGCTATAGCCTTTTGGCCCCAGGAAAGCGGATTCGGCCTCGTCTCCTTATAGAATGTGGAAGAATGCTCCAGGTGAACGAAACGGCCTTAGTCGCGGCAGCTGTAGCGCTCGAAATGGTACATTGCTTTACACTGATTCACGATGATCTGCCCTGTATGGATAACGATGACTTTAGGCGTGGAATGCCTTCGAGCCATAAAAAATTTGGAGAGTCTTTAGCGCTTTTAGCAGGAGATGCTCTGCTCTCCCTTGGATTTGATTCGCTTTTTGATTCGGCTGATTTGATCTCCCCTCTTTTTTTTCAAAATGGACTTAAGCGATTTGCCTGGGCCATTGGACCGAGAGGGGTGGTAGGGGGGCAGGCTGCCGAGGCACTGGTTGTTAAGCGTCCCACACTCATAGGTCTTACCGATATGCATGCAAGAAAGACAGGCGCCTTGTTTTCTGCGGCACTTTTGATCCCCATGGACTTTGCTGGAATTTCCGAAAGCTCTCCTCGTGGGTCCGGGCTCGTAGCTTTCGCGGCTACATTAGGGAATGCCTTTCAGATCGCCGATGATTTAGAGGATGAGGAATCTTACGATCCCATGAGTATTCTTTTTTATAAAAATGCCAAAGCCGCCTCCGAAGACGCTAGTCAAACACTTTCTTGTTCTATTGATTCTTTAAAGGATGTTTTTGGCCGATCTTCAGATGGACTGACTGGTATAGCTCAGAGCGTATTAAAAGAATTAAAGAAAGCGATAACATGAGTCCGACGCCCTCTAAAAGCATTCTCTGGGTCACGGATGCCTGGGACACTCTTGACCATAAGCAGGACTCAACCCTCAGACTTGCGCAAGAAACTATTTTGCAAGGTCAGAGATCTTTTTGGTGCAACTCTAAAGATATTTCAGTTAGAAATTCTAAAGTAATTATTGAAGCAAAACAGCTGATTGAAATTTTACCTGAGCGAAACTGCGGTGATATCAAGCGAGGCGCTTCGTCGCTTTATTCTCCCAGTGATTTTTATACAATTCACTATCGTGCCGACCCCCCAGTTGACCTAAGTTATATTCATCCCCTGCAGATTCTTTGGAGCTTTACGCGAAGTTCAAAGCAAACTGAGGTCGTAAATCCAATTTCGGCACTTCTTTTAATGGGAGAAAAAATCGAGCCGCTCAATATTCCCGGCCTTTCTCCTCCTTGTGTCGTTTCGTCCAATTGGGACATTCTCCTGAATTTTGGTAAAAAGATTAAGAGGACAGTCTTAAAACCGTTGAACTCGGCCCAAAGCAAGGGAGTCGAAAAAATCGATTGGTCGAGTCCCTCAGAGTTGGATCGCGCTAAAATCCTAATTGAAAGCGCGACTGACCATTTTAAAATTCCGGTTCTCCTTCAACGCTTCCAGCCTGAAATTGTCGATGGCGAATATCGATTTTGGTTTTTGGATGGCAAATTTCTAGCTTCGATTCAGAAGCTTCCTATTCCCGGCGATTTTCGCGTCAACCATGATCGAGGAAGTCAGGTACGTTTCAAGGCCCCTGGGGCGAGAGAAAAAAAGGCGATTAACGTAATTGGCCGGCATTTGAGTGAATTAAAAATCCGGCTTGCCGCAGTGGATATGATTGGCGGCTTTGTCACCGATTTTAACTTTACTAGTCCCGGGCTTCTTACCGTAATGGAGGACGTACTCCACACAAATCTCGCAAAGTCTATCGTTCAAAAGCTAAAAAAAAGATGGCAATGAGTAGCTTAAACTCAGACTAAAGCGTAAACATCTGACTCACTGGAGTCGAAGCAGCGGATTTTAGCTCATGGATCGCAGCTTGAATCTCTTTTTTTCGTTCAGCCGAAAGCCCTTGAGGAGCCGCAACTGAGTCCTTTTTGAACTCAGCCAGGTCCCCTTCTTTTCTTAACTCGCGAATCTTATTTCGAGCACCCTCAATCGAATAGCGCTCTGAATAGAGAAGTCTCTTGATTACCGCAAGCGTTTCTACATCAGATCTGCGATACACGCGCTGCCCTGAATTTGATTTCTCCGGGCTAAGCATCGGAAACTCTGACTCCCAGTAGCGCAAAACATAAGGCTTCAGATCGAGTAGCTCTGCTACATCCCCGATCCTAAAATAAAGCCTTTGAGGAATTTCTATTTTTTGCTCAAGATTCATCGTCGTCATCGTCATCACCTTCCTTGTGACCACGAACGTCGTTAGGATTGATGGGTTTGCCTTCTAGAGACGAATTGACTTCGGCTCGAAGAACCTGAGATGGACGAAACGTCAACACTCGGCGAGCACTGATCTCAATGCTTTGGCCGGTTTGAGGATTACGTCCAACACGGGATCGCTTTTCGCGAACCACGAAATTTCCAAACCCAGAAATTTTTATTTTTTGTCCCGTAGAGAGCGTGTTTTTGATTGTGTCGAATACTAGCTCAACCAAATCTGCCGCTTCTTTTTTAGAAAAACCGACTTTCTCGTACAGCGCCTCTACGATATCCGCTTTGGTCATCGCCACGCTTGGATCTCCTTTTCCGTTGCAGCTCAACTTCGCAGCTCTGCCCCCAGTTCCTTTTTCCAACTACTGAGAATCTGAGAGCAAGCCGCTTCGGTTTCCGATTCCTGAATGCTTCGGCTTTCATCATAAAAGATAACCCGTACTGCGATGCTTGTCATCCCCTGAGATACTTGAGATCCCTTATAAATATCGAAAATCTTTGCAACCTTTGCCAATGGCTTTCCCGCTTTAAGTGCTACCTGAGTAATTTTGTCAGCCGTAATATCGTCTTTAATCAGAAGTGCAAAATCCCGCTCCATAGGTGGAAACTCAGACCAAGGCTTAAAGACACGGCTCTGATAAGTCGGTAGTGACAGTTTTGCGAGTGCCTGCCAATCGAGCTCGGCCATCCAGAGGGGACCGCGAGTCTTAAGCTTCATAGCTAACGCCGGATGAATCAAACCAAAATATCCCGCGACGCCACTACCCGCCAAAATTTCGACGCTCTTTCCAGGATGAAACAACGGATTTCCACCTGTTTTAGAGGCTGTCATGGGTTGCATCCGAACCCCTTTTGTCCCAAGGGCCAAAAGTAGGTTTTCGATCACGGACTTTAAATCGTAAAAATCGACTTCGCCTAATTCGTTGCGAAGTCCCGAGGCGTAACGAGAACCTGAAAGTACAAAGGAGACTTTCCAAGTTTCCTTAGCCCCGGTTTCTATTTCACTCTGCGCGGATAAATTTCCAGAGGATGAAAAGGTTGGGCGAAATTCAAAAAGGCGAATCGAAGGGAGTTCTGAACCGAAATGATGATGCCAGTTATCCATCGCGTTCTTGATGAGCCCCGGCAGAAGTGACGGAACCATCGCTTCGCATTCCTCGCTAATCGGATTTAAAACTAGTGCGGAGGATTTCAATCCCAGCTGAGAAAGCCATGACTTACTTGTAAATGCAAAATTAAGTGATTCGCTTAAACCCGCACGAACGAGTGTATCTTTTGCGAGATCCAAGATTGCAAGATCCGCCATGGATTTAGCAGCCCAAAGCGACGTCGGCTGACTCGTTAATCTTGGAACTGTCGACGGAATTTTATCGTATCCAACTGATCTTGCGATTTCCTCAGCCAGATCTTCGGGAATCTTAAGATCCAGTCGATACGAAGGAGGAATAACGGTCCAGTGGTCTCCTTTTTTCTGAATCGAACACTCGAGCCCTTTGAGGATTTTTTCGGCCGCGGCTGAAGTCACGGGCATTCCTAAAAAGGATTCGAAAAACTTGAGGAATACTTGAATCTTCTTCTGGGGTGCGCCTTTTTTCGGATCGCGCGATGGCAGATGAGCCGCCGCAACGCCCATAATTTTTCCGCCCGCAAGTTCGGTGACCCAGTGTGCGAGGCGGGCAATGGCTAAAGGGACACTTCCAGGATCGATGCCCTTTTCAAATCTCTGCGCAGCATCGGTCCTTCGCTGGTGGCGCGAGGCCGCGCGCCGAGTGATTGAGGGTTCAAACTCAGCGCACTCTAAAAATATTTGAGTCGTGCCAGGTAAAACTTCTGAATTTCCGCCACCCATGACTCCGGCTAAACCAATCGCGCGCTTTCCGTCAAAAATAACTAACTCAGAACCTGTGAGTGTCACGCTTGTGCCATCTAAAAGAGGGAGGGCTTCGCCTTTTTTCGCATGTCTCACCCCTATCTTCTTTCCTTCGATACGTGTTGCATCGTAGGCATGAGTTGGATTTCCGAGCTCAAGCATAACGAGATTTGTTGCGTCAACCACGTTATTGATTGATCGACTTCCAACCGTTTCTAGGCGCCTTACTAACCAATCGGGCGATGGCCCGACTTTCACGCCGTCAATCAAGACGCCCCAAAATTGAGGCGCATGCGCATCGGCTTCCAATGAAATGGAAATAGGACATTTTCCGGGTTTCAGTACAGGTACTTCGATTTTTTTGGGTTTCTTGCCCAATGCCGCACCCACTTCGCGAGCAAGACCGTGGTGACTCAGGCAGTCTCCTCGATTAGCCGTGAGTTTAAGTACTAAAACTGTGTCGTCACGACCGAGTATTTCTGCAAGAGGTTTTCCCAGCGGAGTTTTTTCTGGAAGGATAATGATGCCTTCGGATTTTTCTTTTAACTTCAGCTCTTCGTCAGAGCAGAGCATTCCGTTTGAGGTCTCGCCTCTAATCTTGCTCTGTTGAATCTTAAGCCCGTTTGGAAGGACTGCACCTATCTGAGCAAGTGCGACTTTGTCGCCTGCTTTCATATTTTGCGCACCACAAACGATGTCGAGGGGAGCGCCCGATCCGATAGTCACTTTGCAAAGGCTCAATCGATCCGCTTGAGGATGTGGCTTTTTTTCTAAAATCTGAGCGGTGACTACATGATCAAAGCCCTGGGATTGGGGCTCAATCGATTCGACTTCAAGTCCGCGACGCGTGAGCAACTCAGCCAAGCCATCAGGACCACCTACGCTGTTTAAATCTATGAGCTCAGAGAGCCATTTCCATGAAATACGCATTTAAAATTGTCCAAAGAGCCTGACGTCGCCCTGATAAAGAAGTCTCAAATCTGGAACGCGATGTAACAGCATAGCTGTTCTTTCGATTCCAATACCGAAAGCAAACCCTGTGAGTCCCTCTTCTTTAAATGCATCACCGTATCCGCCAGTCTCAAAAAGCTTGGGGTGAACCATTCCGGCTCCTAAAACCTCTAACCAGCCAGTTCCTCGGCAAACGGGGCACAAATCATTTTTTTTAGCTCGACATAAAAAGCAACTCACATCGACTTCAGCTCCTGGCTCAACAAACGGAAAATAGCTAGGCCTCAATCGAATTTGAGTCTCAGCGCCAAACATTTCCTTGGCCCAAAACTCCAGAGTACCTTTTAGGTCGCTCATACGAACGCCACGATCGATCCACAGGCCTTCGATTTGATGAAACATGGGCAAGTGAGTGGCATCGCTATCGGAGCGAAATACCGCGCCTGGGCTCAAAATACGAAGTGGCCAGCTCTGCGCGCGCATGGCACGCATCTGCACTGCTGAGGTATGAGTTCTCAAAACCACGCCCGGGCCCATAAAAAAAGTGTCCTGCATATCGCGCGCAGGATGATCCGATGGAATATTGACCGCATCGAAATTAAGAAACTCAGTTTCAATTTCTGGACCCGTAACAACATCAAAGCCCAATCGCGAGAATACCTGAATGATCCGTCGAGTCGTCTGCGTCACTATATGAAGTGAGCCCGCATGCACCGCTCGAGCCGGTAATGAAGTGTCGATCTTTTCGGTCTGAATTTTCTGATCTAAGAGGACCTGCTCAAGACCCCCTTTGCGTGTCTCAAGTGCATCTTCAATTTTTCGTTTCCATTCATTTGCGGCAGCCCCGATTTTAGGCCGCTCTTCGGAAGAAACACCGCCCAGGCCTTTAAGAACTTCGCTCAGTGCTCCTTTTTTTCCGAGGACAGAAATACGCACTTGCTCGAGTGCATCTAAAGACGACGCACTCTCGAGGTCCTTCAGTGCCTGACCGCCGATGGCATCGAGCTTTTGGATCATAGAGAATTTCGAAAGAGTCTCGGTTTTGGATCGTTATTCTTAGTGCGCAGGCACCAAAGAACGAACTTGTTCAACAATCGCAGTAAAAGCCTTGGGCTCATGAATTGCGATATCCGAAAGAATTTTACGATCCAGAGCGATTTGCGCTTTTGTCAAAGCAGAAATCAACCGGCTGTAACTAATATTATTAGCGCCACATGCTGCGGCCATACGCGCGATCCAAAGCTGACGAAACTCACGCTTTTTAACGCGACGATCGCGATACGCGTAAATAAACGAACGATCTACCGCTTCAGCCGTGCGCTTAAATTTATTTTTTCTGCCTAAGACAAACCCTTCGGCGCGTTTGAGAACCTTATTATGACGACGACGACGTTTAAAACCACGTTTTGCGCGAGGCATTGAAAACTCCTTTAATTAATCTTTTAACGAGAACCGTTTGGCAAACAACGGATAATATGTCTTTCATCCCCAGGAAATAAATATCCAGCGCTTCTTAAACCCAATTTTCGGCTTGCGCTCTTGTTTCCCATGTTATGGCGCTTATTGGCTCTCTTGAATTTGACCTTACCGGTCGCAGTAAATTTGAACCTTTTCGCAGCCGCTTTTTTAGTTTTAATCTTCATTAGTATTTCCCGCTCTCACTCGTTTCGAAGGCTTGCAACCTACTCCAAAAAGCGGAGGTCCGTCAAGGGGATAGGTCGGTTTAACCGGTGGAATTTCCAGTATCTGGGTTTCCTTTTGGAATGCCTCTAATGATGGGCCTGATCGGCGAGCCATTTATACTTGCAGCTGTTGCTGCCTTTTTGGATCCACCAGGCGAAGGAGCAAGAACCATAATGAGCTTCTTGCCTTCGAGCTTCGGGTAGGCTTCGACAATTGCTATATCATTGACTAGTTCTGTCAACTGCTTCATCATCTTAAAACCTTGGTCTACGTAGGTGATTTCGCGACCACGAAACATGATTGTAATTTTAGCTTTATCGCCATCAAGTAAAAATTGGCGCACATTTCTAAACTTGTATTCAAGATCATGCTCTTCAGTCTGCGGACGCAGCTGAATTTCTTTTACCTTAATGACGGTTTGTTTCTTCTTGGCTTGATGCTCTTTTTTCTTCTTTTCGTACTTAAATTTTCCGTAATCGCAGATCTTACAAACGGGAGGTGATGCGTTGGGTGACACTTCCATCAGATCCAAACCGCGATCTCGCGCCATTTGAAGCGCCTCAAATGTGGGAACAACGCCGACTTGTCCGCCTTTTTCGTCAATGAGACGAACTTGAGGAACACGAATTCTCTCGTTAATTCGATGCTCGTCTTTGTTGGGATTTGGAGTGGGACCGCGTGTAAAACGCGGACGTGGAAACGATGGGCCCGGAGGCGGGTTTTGAGGTGTAAATGCCATTCTTATATTTGGTTCTCTCGAACCTCCTTATTTCACAAGGATTACAAGACTAAGCCAGTGGTGTCAAGGTCGGGATTAATCCTGGTTTGAAAGCCCATTTCAACGAATTTTAGGTGATTTTGTGTCATCTCAGACACATTTCTAAGTTTTGATCACCTGTCAAAAACTAAGATCATTTATGGGATTTTTCAAATCTAAAACCCCTATATTTTCAAGGGAGGCAACCCCCGTAACCTGGCATCCACTATGCACCTTCTAGAAGTAGGTTTTGGGTAAACACAAATATTCGAATGGGGACCTATGAAAAAGATCATTCTCGGCTTAGCAGTGGTATCGGCATTCAACTTGGGAAACCTCGCTTTCGCAAGTACTGATGAATCCCGCGAAGAAGGCACCTTCCGCGATTATGAAGTTGGACTAACAAGTGGCAGCGACCCGATTTCGAGATCTCCAGCCAGTAGCAATGACCTGACTTCAACCATTAGCGATGACATTAGGGGCGGCTATTCATCGCCTCTCAGAGGGTCCTTGGATCAGGAAAAATCGCAGCTTGAGAAGAGCATCAACTCTATGACGCGAGATCTGAAATCTACGGAACACAATATTGATCAGTTAGAAAATCAAATAATGGCGGCCAATAAAAAAATCGATACTTACGCTGTCCGCCGCTTAAGAAATGAAATCATCAAACGGCGTATTGAACGCAAAGGATTTGCGGAGGATATCCGGGCGCTACGCCAGCGCCTTAATCAGTTAGGTGGTTAGCTAAATTTGGGCTTTGCTAGACCTGTTTTCTCGCACTTCCTGACCGCGTGTATAGGACTCACAATTTTATTAGTGGGGATGGACGATTATGCCCACGCTTTTTCAAATCAAATCGATGAGCATGAGGCAGTTTCTGCGGACCGATTTCAGAACAATTTGGATAATTTTTTAGATACTGGAATCAGCTCCCCTGTAAAACAAAAAAAACAGTTCCGCAATAGAACGACTGCACGCGGCCAGAAACCTACAAAAAAAGCTATCCATAAAAAAGTACAAAAACTGAAGAGCGATTTAAA
>CAYJBA010000019.1:9856-15069 GCA_964367865.1 uncultured Bacteriovoracaceae bacterium
GGTGGGGGGGGGGGAGGTGTGGTAGGTTGGTGTGTATTTTTTGTTTATGTATATTACGAGTTAGAGAAAACTCAAAATAATTTATAATATTATTTTGAAGTCTTTTTAGTCGTCTTTTTTTTCGAACCTGTGGACTTAATTTCAATTACACGGCTCTTCTGTGCTTTCTTTACCCGGGTTAGCAGGGTTTTAAGTTCTTGTCTCTGCTTTTGGGCAAAATCTTTCCATTTTGCAATTTCACCCGGCAGCTGGTTTTGAAGACGTTCGAGGTGTTTGCGTTCGCGCTCTAAAAAGGCTTTGAGTTTGGCCGTGTCGGTATTGAGCAGTTTTTTTACTTCTTTTTTTTGCTTGTCCGCATATTTTTTAGCTTCTTCGACCCAGTCCTGATTTTTGAGAACTTCTTGAAGTTTGCCCTGAACCTTTTTTGCTCGCGAAATAATCTTCTTCACTTCGTTATTAACAGCGCCCATGACTTTCTCCTTCATTGTTTTCTCTCCATTCAAAAACTTACAAAATTCTGAAAGCAGAAATAACACGACTAACTGCGTCTGACAATTACTGATCCCAGTTCTTTGATATCGGTATTCGGCGCCCAATTCCAAACGCCTTTCGGCTAACCTTTAAAACTGGGGGCGCCTGTCTTCGTTTATATTCGTTTATTTCAAGCCGCCGAAGCGTCTCGGTTACCCAATGGGGCCCTGGAGCGCCCTTTGCCCCACCGAACTTTTTGATCAACTCGTCTACTGAAACTAGATTTTCTATATAGTCCTCAAGCAGAGCGTCTAAGGCCTCATAGGGGGGCAAAGTGTCCTGATCCGTCTGGTTAGGTTTGAGCTCGGCCGAGGGAGCCTTTGCAATACTTCTCTCTGGAATGGGCGCTCCCCAGAGTTGATTCATAAATCGCGCGAGTTGATAGACGCGCGTTTTAAATAGGTCCCCCAAAGGGGCAAGTGCTCCTATGGCATCTCCATACAATGTGCAGTACCCGGTGGCGAGTTCGGATTTGTTTCCTGTCGTAATAACCAATGCCCCATCGTGATTAGCAAAGGTCATTAAGGTCATACCACGCAAACGCGACTGAAGATTTTCGGAAGCAACAGGATTGAGCTGACCTCCCCTTCTTTCGGAAAGCTCACGGGATGCGGTCGAAAATAGAAATTTTATGGGTCGGACTTCGAGACGGATTTTTAGATTTTTAGCCAAAATTTCTGCGTCCTCTAAGCTGTGAGAAGAGGAAAACTGGCTGGGCATCGCCACTCCCAATACATTTTCAGGACCTAATGCGTGGGTAATGAGGGTGCAGGCTACAGCAGAGTCGATTCCGCCACTGAGCCCGATAATTGCTTTTTTAAATCCGTTTCTAGAAAAATATTCACGAACTCCTGATACAAGTCCGCGGCACAGAAGTTCAATTTCTTCAGGATTTTTGTCCTCGCGTTTCACAATCTCGGGTGACTCGAAAATGAGGCCCTTTTTCGAATCCCAGTTCAAGACCCCAAACGACGTTTGAAAAAATGGAAGACGTCCGGCGCTCTCGCCAGTGGGCAGAAGTGCGAACGATCCCCCATCGAAAAGAATCTCGTCCGTCGCACCAACCTGGTTAACGTACACCAAGGGTACCCCCAGTTTTTTAGCGATATCCGAATGGAGTTTTTCGCGACGTTCGCGCTTTGCCCATTCGTAGGGACTGGCCGAAAGCGAAATCAGCATCTTGATTTCTTGTTTCAAATAAGTATCAACTGGATTTCTGTCGTAAAGCGGACGAGGCTGAACCGGGTCTGTAGCCCAAAGATCCTCGCATATTGCCACTCCGATTCGAATTCCGTCGCAAACCCAGGGTTCAATATTTTGCGCGGGCTCAAAATAGCGGGTTTCATCAAAAACATCATAAGTAGGCAGTAGCGATTTTGATTGTGCATAAACGCGCTTTCCCCCTTCTAATATGGTGACTGTATTTCGGACTTTGCGCCCAAATGGCAAAGGGTTTGCTGAAACATGTCCCACAGCGAGAGCACAGGATTTATTCAAAGTCAGGGCCGCGAGCTGATCAAGCGCCGCTTCATTTCTTAAAAGCATTTCGGGCCGATCTATGAGGTCATGCGGAGGGTAACCGCAAACTCCCATTTCGGGCGTCAAAAGCAAACGGGCCTGTGCTTGGCAGGCCCGTTCGTAAGATATTTTAATTTTCTTTATATTGGAGTCAAAAGCCCCAACGATCGGATCAATTTGCGCAATCGCTATTTTCACGCGCCCTGCGCCCCCTGTTAAAACCTCTTTTGAATATCGCCTTTATCAAAAAAATAGGCGAGTTCGCGGTCCGCTGATTTTAAACTATCTGAACCATGGGCTGCATTGGCTTCGATGCTATCGGCAAAATCTTTTCGAATTGTTCCCGGTGCAGCTTTTGCTGGATCCGTTGCACCCATGATTTCGCGATTGAGCATAACCGCGTTTTCTCCCTCGAGACACATAAGAAGAACCGGTCCGCTCGTCATGAAATGTACGAGACTCTGAAAAAACGGACGATCTTTGTGTTCGATATAAAAACCTTCTGCCTTTTCACGCGTTAGTTTCGTGAAACGGGAGGCAGCAACTCTGAGTCCACGCTTTTCAAAGCGCGAAATAATTTCACCAATGCAGTTCTTTTCTACCGCGTTTGGTTTAATCATAGAAAACGTACGTTCGATTGCCATTCCAATTCCTCCGGTGCTTGTTGTCGTAACTTAAATTAGCTCTAAAGGCGAGTTCAAGTTTTTTTGTGCCATGCGTTATTTTTCTTTATTCACCTTTTCATTGCAGCAACTAGCGTTGTCGCAAGATCTGCAGGACTTCGAACGATCTTAACTCCTGCCGCTTCGAGCGCCTTGAACTTCTCTTCGGCGATTCCCTTTCCGCCTGAAATAATAGCGCCCGCATGGCCCATTCGTTTGCCCTTGGGAGCCGTGGCCCCACAGATAAAACCAGCCACAGGCTTTTTAAACTCACGCTTGATGTAATCAGCGGCTTCTTCTTCGGCAGTTCCTCCAATTTCACCAATCATAATGACACCATGGGTGTCAGGATCGCGATTAAAGGCTTCAAGTACATCGATAAAATTTGTACCGTTAATGGGATCCCCCCCGATGCCAACACAGGTACTTTGACCTACACCCAACTGAGTGAGCTGAAACACCGCCTCGTAAGTTAGAGTACCTGAACGTGAGACCACGCCAATGTTTCCGGGTTTATGAATTGAGCCAGGCATGATCCCGATCTTACATTGCCCGGGAGTGATAATACCTGGGCAGTTGGGACCGATGAGGCGGGACTTTGTTGCGGCCAAATAACGTTTGGCTCGCATCATATCCCGAACTGGAATTCCTTCGGTAATGCAAGCGATGAGCGGCATTCCCGCATCGGCCGCCTCACAAATGGCGTCTGCGGCACCCGCTGGCGGAACAAAAATCATCGTTGCGTTAGCGCCTGTTTTTTTCATGGCTTCGCCCACGGTATCAAAAACAGGAAATCCTTCGTGTGTCTGACCACCTCGGCCCGGAGTAACCCCTCCTACGACCTGTGTTCCATATTCTCGACAACCTAGCGCATGAAAGGTCCCTTGAGAGCCGGTGATGCCTTGGCAAATGAGCTTTGTATTTTTATTAACCCAGATCGACATAATTACCTTTCACCTGCTGCGGCAACTACTTTTTTGGCCGCGTCCGTGAGTCCATCTGCTGGAATAATTTTGAGTCCTGACTTTCCCAATATCTCGCGACCCTTTTCGACGTTTGTTCCCTCGAGTCTCACTACTAGCGGAACCGAAAGCGAAAGTTCGCGCGCTGCCGCGATCACCCCTTCGGCAATGACGTCGCACTTCATGATTCCGCCAAAAATATTAACGAGTATCGCTTTTACGTTGGGATCTTTGAGAATGATCTTAAACGCGTGCGCGACTTTTTCTTTAGAAGCGCCACCACCGACATCTAGAAAATTTGCCGGCTCTCCACCATGGAGTTTAATGATGTCCATCGTCGCCATGGCAAGACCCGCACCATTGACGAGGCATCCGATTGTCCCTTCGAGTGCAATGTAGGCCAGGTCAAATTTCGAGGCCTCAACATCTTGTGGATTTTCTTCTGCCAGATCCCTCATGGCGATGGTTTCATCATGGCGGTAAAGCCCATTATCATCAAAATTAAATTTGGCGTCGAGCGCGGCAAGGTTTCCTTGTTTTGTCAGGATCAAGGGGTTGATCTCAACCAAAGAGCAATCTTCTTCGACAAAACAACGATAGATACCGCCAAAAAATCCAACGGCTTCTTTGGTTTGCTCGGGGGTGAGGCCAAGCGCTTTAGCAAGCTTGCGACCGTGAAAAGGCAGATATCCGGTCGTCGGATCAATCGCGACTTTTATGATTTTTTCAGGGTGCTTCGCCGCGACTTCCTCAATTTCCATTCCACCTTCGGTCGAGGCCATCATTACGACTTGAGAAATTGCGCGATCAACAACGATTCCTAAATAAAGTTCGCGGGCTATATCGGAGCCCTCTTCGATCCAGACTTTGTGAACTTTTTTTCCTTGAGCGCCAGTCTGTGGAGTCACTAGAGTTTTTCCGATGATTTCTTGTGCGGCAGCTTTTACTGAAGCTAGATCTTTACAGACCTTTAC
This sequence comes from uncultured Bacteriovoracaceae bacterium, assembly GCA_964367865.1. GTDB lineage: Bacteria > Bdellovibrionota > UBA1018 > UBA1018 > UBA1018 > CAYJBA01. The sequence goes on from CAYJBA010000019.1 coordinate 14,504, forward strand.
GCCACCGGCTTTACCTCTACCCCCCGCATGGATCTGCGCTTTGACCACCCATACCGTGTTTTCACGTTCTTCGGCTAAATCTTTGGCAGCTTTTTCGGCGCGACCTCCGACATCAGAACCTTCTTCGATCAGGCGGCCTTCCGGTACACGGACTTTATATTTTTTTAGGAGTTGCTTGGCCTGATACTCATGAATGTTCATTGTGCTGCCTTTATTTGTTTATACGCCAAGTTTTGACATCGCATCGACGAGCTCTTTTACTGCGCCTGCGGATTTTTCAAACATTACTTTTTCTTCGCTATTGAGTTCAAGCGTTGGAATACTCTCTAAACCTTTGGCGCCTATTTTCGCGATCACTCCGCAAAAGAGGCCCTTAATCCCGTACTCGCCTTGAAGTAAAACTGCGCAGGGCAAATAGCGCTTTTTATCGCGAACAATGGCTTCAGCCATCTGAACCGCGCTTGCGGCGGGAGCATAGTAGGCAGAGCCTGTCTTAAGTAGGTTTACGATTTCGGCTCCACCCTTTCGAGTACGATCCACGAGAGCATCGATCTTTTCTTTTGAGA
>CAYJBA010000020.1:0-14978 GCA_964367865.1 uncultured Bacteriovoracaceae bacterium
TTCCAAGCGCGTCGGCCTTGATTCTAAGATTAACGTCTTTCGTGACAAATACGATAGGGCGCTTGGGCTGGTCCTTTTTGAGTGAGAACGCAAGGGCCATGATTCTGTTATCGGCCTTGTCCATCGGTAAGTCGACCGGAAGCGGATTACTGCTTCCCAGCTCGACGGTGAGAAGCCCACCGTTAGGGAGTTTTACGCCTTTAGAAAGCTCACCATCTTTTCTCATGGCGTCGATGAGCCTGGAGAACAACCGGGCATGGCGACCGTTTTCGCTCATCTCGCGTTTAAAGCGATCAATCTCTTCGATCACCACAATGGGGATAATCAAATCGTTACTACCAAATTTAAAGACCGCCTGGGGATCAAAGAGTAAGACGTTGGTATCGAGGATGAACGCTTTGCGCAAATTTGCCTCCTTGGCGAGGAGGATTACGACTTCGTCCCCCTTAAGAGGAAATTTAGAACGAAATGGGGTCAGACTGCAAGGTCAGAGTCCTAATTTTAAATCTAATCGTAGGGCCCAGCGGCGTTCGCCATCTTGAAACGAAAACGCCCCCTGCTCCTCGGCATACGAGAGTGCCGAGAGCTTAAAGACAAAGATATCAAAACTAGCGCCATAAGTAAGGTAAGTTTGGTTAATTCCGCCATAAAGGTCAAAAAGGGGTAACCCAATAGCCAGTCCGACGTGGTTTCGCTTGCGCCAATCCGTGTTGTCTAAAATATTTTGATAATCATAAGCGAAAGTCAGCTTTACCTGGCGAGCGGTATAATAGGTTGCAGCAAAACCAAATCCCAGATTGTTTCGAACTGGGGCGACCGAACCGCCAAAATAAGTATCTCCAACATCCGTAAATGCAAGGCCTGCGCTCAGAACTAAGTTTTTTCCGAACCTTCGTATATACTGAGTTCCAAAATCTAAACCATATCCAACCTGATAGTTGCCCGCGATTGCGTGGAGCGTGTCCATTCCAATGTTTAGCAGCTCGTTCATGCTGAGGTAACGATAGGTTCCTCGCCGGTACATCATTTTCGCAGAGATTCCGACTCTCAAGTCGCCTAAGTTGGTTTTTCGGCCGCGACCCGGCTTAAGTAATGAAAAACCAATCCCCCCCTGAACACCCATCGTCGTTTGGTATCCCACCAAAATATTTGGAAGCGCCTGATTTCTCGCACGAATCGCAGCCTGGCCATCCAGTAAAAACGCGATGCCCATATTTTTAGAGATCAGAGATGGCGCAATTTGTTCGCGTCCGTAGTGGTTTTTTCCCATCAAAAGAGAGTTAACGGTACTGGCGTTAAATCCGCTAAGGGCGGATGTTCCTTTGAGCGCCTCACCCACAAGATCTGTCGAAATTTCTGTATCACTTGGGAGGTAGTGGAGTTGCAGCGAGTCTACTCCAGCGAGCCCTGCGGGGTTTAAAAAAATCGCGTCTTCGTCAGTCACTGTTGCGAGATAGGCGTTACCCATGGCTGTAGTCCGAAAACTTCGGTAAAGACGGCGCAACTCATACCCGTCTGCGGCCCAGGCGCAGTGGTAAGAGGTAACAAAAATGAGTAAAAGTCTAAGTATCATTCAGCTAGTTCCATCCAAAAACCAAATCCGTGTTTATGAAATTAACGATTCCGGCTGCAGCACACGAAACCTGATCATTATTTTGTCCGGTACAACGATTTCGATCCCGAAGACCGATGGGGCAAGTCGCGCATGCCGTCGTCACGGTACATCCTGAAGGAACCCATCCCCCACCGGGGTTTGAGTTTTGGCAGCCCCGGTCACATGCCGTATAAATCGTCGCCTAGAAATTAGTTTTAATTCCCATAAGAAGTTGTTGGTAGACCCCGGTAGTATTTTGTGTGACGACATCAAGCGCGTCCGAAAAATTTACGATCGCGGAAGCATAAGCACATCCATCCGGAGTGAGTGCAGCAGCAGTAGTCCAAGGTAAATTTACAGTCTTTACAAAAGTAGCAGGGTTAGGAGTGCCGTAGCGATTTTGGTAGGTTCCAATTGCGGCCATCGCAACAAAAGTAAGATACTCGTTCGAATCAATCGACCGATCCGTCGAATAGATGGAGCCGATATTGGGCGTACCCGGATTAATTTGGCTAGCAGGAGGGACGGTAGTCCCCGCAGGAATCACTGATTGCAAGGCCTCGATAGCGTAACTCGTATACTCCGCTTTTCGATCGCCCGCAGCAGACGGAAAAAGCTGGGTCAAAAGTCCCCAAAATTGTCTGTCCGCCAACCGCGAACTATTTGAATTTAAATCTCCGATGAGTTTAAAAAAATTAACACCTGCGTAGCAACTGTAGGCTGAGGCCGTTAACATTCGAACGTCGTTATCCGTGCCTGTCGATCCATATACCGGCAATATCAACGCAAGCGCCCCTTGGCAGTCTTGTTGACTGAGGAGCTGATGGGTCGAATACAAGACTCCCTGTTTTCCTAGAATCGTGAGCGGATCGTATTTGGCGACGCTGCAGGCGCAAAGAAACAGCGTGAGCACCCACAACAACTGGCGAAAGAAAAATTTCAAAATGCCCATACGAAAACCCCTTCCTGGGATTTACGAGGCTTTAGCGAAGGAAACGGTCGATGCGTTCACAACCCTCTTGGAGTGAGCGCTCATCCGTAGCAAAGCTGAGCCGAACAAATTCCTTTTCTCCAAATGGAGTTCCAGGAACGACGGCAACCTTCGCTTCCTCAAGCAAACGTTCAGCGAAAGAAAACGAATCTTCTCCCGCCTTGATGTAGTGTCCAACCCCACAGAAAAGATAAAATGCCCCTTCTGGGGTTACTACATCTATTTTGCTCGTTTTTCTGAGAATATCCAAGGCGAGATCACGCCTTCTAATATAGGTCTTAATTTGCTCGGCAAAAGACGACTCGGTAATTTTGAGTGCGGCAACACTTGCCCATTGAGAGGGCGCGCTGATGCCTGAAGTACTCTGCCCCTGAATCGTAATCACCCCCTGAGTCACTAGAGCAGGTGCCACGGACCAGCCGATGCGCCAACCGGTCATCGCTGCCGCTTTTGACATTCCATTGATCGTGATCGTTCGAGAGCGAAGTTCAGGAGCAGATTCTAAAAACGAGCAAAACGGGACACCAAAAACAATCCGATCGTAAATCTCATCAGAGACCACCCAGATGCCTTGATTCTGCGCGCGAATCAAAATTTCAGCCAGCGCGCGAAACTCTGCTTTCGAATACATTGCGCCCGTGGGATTGCTAGGCGAATTGAAAATAATCATTCTCGTCTTCGAGGTAATCGCTTGTTCAAGCTGAATGGGCGTGATCTTAAATCCTTGAGACGAGGGAGCATGAATAAAGCGAGAAGTCCCTCCCATGAGTTTTACCATCTCGGGGTAGCTCAGCCAGTAAGGTGACGGAATTAAAACTTCGTCACCTGGATTGAGTAAAGCCATGAACACGTTGAATAGCGCTTGCTTGCCACCGTTACTGACAACGACCTCTGAGTTTTTCCACGGCCCTGTAGCCTTGATTACAGAGGGTTGTTGAGCATTTGTCTTTTGAACAATGGCATCTCGCAGTTCGACGATACCCGCGACTGCCGTGTATTTTGATTTATTTTGTTTTACTGCATCGATCATGGCCTCTTTTGCAGGATCTGGAACCATAAAATCTGGTTCGCCCGCTGTGAGATTGACCACATCAATGCCTTTTTGCTTCATGGCCTGGACCGCAGCATTGAGCTTAAGCGTAGCGCTTTCTGTTACTCCCTCGAGTCGCGAAGAGAGCCTGAGCTCAGTGTTTTTCAAGTTCACCCTTTCGCTTATTTTTTAAACGAAGAAGTACGGATTTCGGAACATACGAAGAGATATCGCCGCCGTAACGAAAAAGTTCTTTAATCATCGAGGAGCTGACAAAATAAAGATTCTGACCTGTCATCATAAAAACAGTCTCGACGTCGGGATTAATCTGTTTATTCATACTCGCCATCATAAATTCGTACTCGAAATCACTAGCGGCTCTCAGCCCACGAATCACGGCATTAATTTTATGTTCTCTCGCGTACTCCATGATGAGGCCAGACCAGCGATCCACTTTCACGCCTTTACGGCCTTTGATCGCCTCACGAACTAGATCCACTCTCTCATCGTCCGAAAAAAGCGAGCGCTTGTTAGAGGTCTCGGCGATAACAATCGTCACTTCTGAAAAAAGCGCGAGACCGCGATCTAAAATATCCAAATGCCCGTTAGTAATAGGATCAAATGAACCAGGATAAATTGCTTTCATCCAGCCTCCGATTTTTTTCGGTACGTGGTGAGCACACTATCACCATAGATTTTCTCGCGAACTTTTACAAGAAACGGAAGCTCATCGGGCATAACTTCTTCTTTGGATTTGACACGGCCCCATTCCAAACAAAAGAGGCCGTCCGGAGCAAGGAGTCGCTGCCAGGGCGCTTCGCCCAAGAGACGCTTCTCCCAATGAGCGGAGTAAGGAGGATCAGCTAAGACGACATCAAATGGGCCCATTTTGGCCAAAGTTTCCCAAGCTTGATCAACAGACTCTGTTATCAGCTTTATTCGATCACTCACGCCAAGCGATCGGGCGTTTTCTAAGATGAGAGTTATGGCTTGCCTTGAGTCCTCAATAAAAACAACCTCTAAAGCTCCCCGACTCAAAGCTTCAAAACCAAGCGCACCTGAGCCCGAAAAAAGATCTAAGACCCGAGATTCTCCGACAAAGGTTTGAATGGAATTAAAAAGCGCTTGGCGCAGACGCGCCTGTGTAGGGCGTGTTTTTAAATTGGGTGGCGTTTTGATCAAACGCCCGCGAAATTCACCCCCGGTGAGCCGAAGCATCCCGGAATACTATCAGACTAAGCCACTCTTTTGAGAGTGTTTTTGCCACGTACTGGAACTTTAAACTCGGTTCCGTCAGAAAGTCTCACAATCAAGGCACCAGCTGAAAACGAAATGGTGACTTCTTGTCCTTCAAAGTCATATTTCAATTTTAAAGTCATGTTGCCATTGAGATTCATCGTGAGATTCTGGGCCCCTGAGGTTCCATAATCTTCGTTAGCCATGGTCTCTTCCTTTTCTATTTGGGCGAGATCTTCTTCTATTTGATTGACGTTGAGCTGCGCCTCGATATCCGCTTCGACTTGCTCCGACTCTGCAGAAACTTCATCTAATAAGCTGGGCCCGGCGGGCTCATCAGTCAAAAGTCCGCCCAAGGTTTCTTCTAAGGGCGCCTCATCAGTACCTCGCGCACGAAACTCCTCTAGGCCAGTGGACTCAGAGGGATTAATTTCGTCGTCAGGAGTTTCAGCGGGGTCCGCTGATTGCTCCGCTGGCTCAACTAGCTTCATTTTGCGCTGGGTTTTTTTTGGCTTCTGCGCAGGAACTTCGTCAATCCGATTCGTGAGCTCTTTAATATCACTCATGATTCGGTCGATTTCGTCCTGCATTTCCGTATCTGCCTGAGCTGCTGAACTGGCTGTTTTAGAACCACCCATCATTTTCTCCAATTCAAAACCCCCTTCTCAAATAAGACATAGGAGTCTTGACACTTACTCATCGGCAAACAAGGTCAGAAATTAAGTCATTCAGTTTAATGTGTGGCGTCATGAAAAAACGTCTAAACAATGCGATGCGTTGACTCTTTTTTATGGCGAAGTTTTTTCCACGACTGCTATCAATGTCGCCTTGCTAATAGAAACTCATTTAGCAGATCTCTTTTTGGGGGAAGAGGGATGGAAAAAACTGACCTGACATCTTTACTCATGACCCGAAATTTGCCGACATATGACGGTAACGGTAGCACTACGCTTGCGACGTCGATTGAAGGGCTTTTCGAGGGTTCATTACTCACGACTAAATCCTCAACCCAGGGACCCTCAGCTCATCACTCACCGTCTCCAGTTGCCTTGGGTGGAATCACTCCTCTCATCTCAAGCCTATCGCCTCGCTTGATGGCAATTACCGGAAGAATGCTTCAAGAATTAGAAATGCATGTCGGAAAGCTATTAACTCTCAACCCCAGCCGAAGAGAAGCTATTGCACAATATTTAGATTCGCTATCAGGAAACGCAATCGGACCCAATGGAATCGGAATCAATTCGGATCCTGCAGGCGGCCTTCGGCATTGGATCCAGGGTCCCCGCTCTTCCCACCAAAACCTAGCACTAAAAACCTATTTCGAAGAGGTAGCTCTCATTGCACTGGGGCAAGCAATTGTTCTCAAATCTTGGGCTGATCGTAAAATTCGCCCCTGGAGCCTTGCGGATTTAGGAAGACTTAATTGGGCGCTCAGCAGCGCGCTCAAATCTCAACTTCCACTGGATCGTGAAGGCTGGCAGATCACTAAGCCCAATCTTTATTCTTGGTACAACCCGGGGTCGTCAATACAAGAAGAAATCTGGCAAGCACTCGAGGCTTTAGACGTCGCCGAAGAGGGAACGGCCCTGCTCGTTCACATTCTTTCTTCAAGTAGGCAGGCAAAACCTAGTTTTCCTGAGCCTCGCGGTTATGATGCGCGTTTTTTCGAATCCATTTGGGGGCGCCTAACCTCTTTTGGAATTAATTTTCGTGAAGTTGAGACTCCGATGAGGCGTTGCCGTAACGTATTTTCCCCAACCCTCAGAGATGGCGCAATGGTCAAAACCGGGCCTCGTCATCTAACCTGGATCGGAACCGAAGCCTCTCCCTATTCTCTTTACATTGTCGAACTTCTTCAGCTTTGGTGGGGCCCGGCGTGCCCGCCCCTTTGGACAACGGGGACCGGCTTAGAAACGCATTCTCGCGAACAGCTTCCACTGGCGCTAAATTCTCCCAAGCCTTCGTTGCTCAATCGCATTTCCGAAATGGAAGCTTGCGAAATGGCCTTTGTACTGGAGGAGCGTTCGGTTCGGACCCAAGGCCGTGGAAACGAAAGTCAGAGATTTAAGCTGCAGCTTGAGAATCTCCCCTATTTTAAAAAACTGAGATCCTCGGGAACAACTTTAGGCGCTCTTCAAGCCTGCGTGGCGTTGAGCAAACTGCGACCCCAGGGTCTACTTTGGTGGGCTCGTGAAGAGCCGCTGAGTAACCAAGATGGGACTGAAATACTTTCGTTTATCCTCGATCGCGGCAAAATCCTGTGTGAGTGGAATTTTGCCGATCTGACGCACTCATTGCCCTCGTCGATTTCACTTTTTCCAAAATATCTGTATTTAATTTCGCGAGAAATTCGCCTTGAAGATCGTCTTTCTCACCGACCTGTCCGAATTTCGCTTCGAGGACAAATTCGAAGCCACATCGAAATTCCACTCGTTCTTGAAGACGCGCTCAGTGCGTACCATCAACCCGGCAGCAATCGCGGGCATTGGGAAGTTAACCTCAGCAAGAGCCCAACGACTCAAAAAGAATGGGCGGATCGCTGGCCCGAGCCCACCTGTCAGGCTACATTGAGAACATTATCAGAAATCAAAGCCGTATCGCTTACACTCGGATCGCACGCGACAGTCAAAGCGACACCCCCGGGAAATCCAAACAGAAATAACACTTGGATAATGGACCCCTCGCTAGTGGGACTCTGGGTCTATCCAGAATTTTCACACGCCGATGGACGAAAGCTTATTGTCCAGACCCTTCCTCGCGAAAATACACCTGTTCAAGGTTCTGGATTTCTATTGTTGCTTCCGTCAAGCGATTGGGAGGCTCCACTTCAGGCTTATCTCGAATCTCCCATTATCCGTAATTGGCTGGATCACAATGGCGAAAGACGGGGCGAACGCTGGGTTCTCAATGAACAGGTACTTCGATACCTTCCGGTACCCAAAGCCCTACTCCAGGCTTTAGGATCTCAATCGCCTGAAATACTTTCGTACCGCTGCCCCATTTCTTCTGACTGGCAGACTTTGCTTCCGCAAACTGTGGAGCGCCCTGCAAATCTCCGAAATGCTTTCACTAAACTTCCCCCTGGAGAAGAAGGAATTCGAATTCGGTTTGAAATACTTGCGAAAGCGTCCCAAGAGCAAAAACGAATTCAAAACGTGCGCGCAAACTTATTTTCGATGGTTCGACCAGACGGAAGCCTTCGCTGGGATAAGTTACTTCAGGCTTTACCCAAATCAGAGTTAGTATTACTCACCCTTCATTCGCAGGTTCGGATGATCGGAAATTTATCGTCGCAAGTTCCGATCATTAAAATTGACCGTGTCAAAGCTCCTTCGAACGGGATTTTGTTCGTAACAGAGTCGGGCGCGAATCTCCATCTCGCATCAGACTCCTCGCTCCTACTGGATATGATCTGGTCTCAGGTCAGCGGGCTTATTCATCCCACCTGGGCTGAGATAGTGGCCTTTGCACGACTTCCGCGAAAATTGGAGCTGGCCGAATCGATGGCGCGAGATGTTCTTATGGTTCATGGAGAAAATGCTGGGCGCTTAAGAGAGCTGCGAGAGCTGATCGGAATTTGTACGGCGCTTTAGGCTTGCCCGCTTTGCCAGATTGCCCGGAATAGTTCTCAACCAAAAGAGCGACTAACAGCCGGGGCGAGTGTCTAGATCATCGACGGACCGGGAGATGCACCACTAAACTTTTATTCAGAAAAAAAATTATTAACTATCTGTAATTATTGATTAATTATACAAATTATACTCACCCCCTTCGCCTGGCACTCCTCCTGCATCATTGCTGACACAGATGGTACTGGTAGAAACAATTCTGCCACAAGTTGCGTTGATAAAATGTGTTTTTGAGACGAGTGGATTTTATGAAAAAATGGTTTTCATATAAAAATTTTTTGGCGGGCTTTTTAGGTTTTGGAATGAGCTTGGGCGCTGCAGTCATCGGCTGCGCACCTAACTCCTCGAACGGTTATTATACCCAAGGCCTTTGGAACACGAATCAAACAGTAAATATTCCACCCAATGCTTGTGCTGGCATGAGCACAATGGATTATCTTTCACCTTACATTCAAACTGCCATCATCGGAACTTATGACGGAACGATGTGGAAAGAAGATGCTAACTTTAATTTAGTATCAGTACCTTTTACGATTCAACTTTCTCGTGCACAGACCCAAGGCACCACGGCTGTACCCGGGGCTCCAGTGGGTACTTCTTATGGTTCGTATGCATATCTAAATTTTCAATCCCAGGGCGTCGATGGCGTTCCAATTTCGTTTCAGTCTTGTTTAAATCTAGACTGGGGCGTTGGAATGGGAACCTCGTATTCATTTACGACTTCGACGCTTTCGAATCCAGCCATGTCCAGCACCTATTTTCAGCTGGCCATTACGCTTGGAATCAATGGGTCTCAGTTTGATCCGGCACAGTCCCTGATACGCATCTTGGATTGTGGGTTTTCCCAAAGTGGTTACTGTGGAAGCATGTCTTACGACGTGAACTTCAATAGTACCGTTTTGGTAAAGCGCAAGTAATACCCTTCCCAATTCCCTCCGGGGCCCCTAATTTAATCGGATCAATGGGGCCCCGTACCCCCCTTTTTTTTAATTTTCGCTTGAGCCCAGTCATTTGGAAGAACGAGCCTCCTGCTCTTCCGCGCTTATGTCGCATCCTGCGACGCGCGAATCTTCGAAATGACTGGGCTCAAGCGAAAATTTAAAAAACCATGGGTACTGGGCCCCATTGATTAACTGGTAGGAGGGGGTTGTTGCGGTAATGCAGGACCTACCTTTTTAAATCCAAGCTTTTGATATAGAAATTCGGCGGGTGCGTTTCCCTCAGTCACTACCAGATAAAGTTCGGGCCATCCTTTTTTGAAAAGCGCTGAAATAGAACGTTCAATTAAAAACCGGGCATAGCCCTTACCCTGATGTGTGGGATTAGTCATCGAAAAGGCCAAGAGAGGCTTGCCCTTATATTCTGTGACAGCTGACGCGGAAAGAGCTTTTTCAGAATCACAGATCATGAATGATGCGAAATCTAGAAAGGGTCCATACTTTCCAGCTAAGGTCCCTTTGATTTCTTCGATACATTGCACATCTGTTTCACCCTCGTCGTCTATAGTTCCACGATAGGAGCAAAGCATAAGTGCACCTAGCAGTTTATAATCATCAGAGAAAATCTGGGCAGATCGGATGCAATCATCCGCTGAAATTTCTCTGGTATTGATTCGCATCCAATTCCTAGCGCGTTTTACAGAGCCGATAATCGCGTCCTCCCTCTCCTCGTGGCAGCACGTAGTCTACTTCAATCGGGTGGGGATTATCCAGATTTCTCAAAGATTCGCGCGTCGCAGGATGCGACGTGAGCGCGGAAAAACAGGAGGTTTGTTCTTTGAGAAATCTGGATAATCCCCACCCGATTGAGGTAGACTATGTCCATGCGTGAACAACCCTGGCATCTCCGTCATGCAACCGTAAAACACGAACAATGGTTTCATAATTTAGTTGAGTTGCATGAGTTAACGAACGATTGGCTTCAGGCGCTGCAAGGGGACAAAAAGCCGACCTATCAAATTACCCGAGGGCTTACCAAGGCTGTTGTTCAAAATTTATGGATGCTAGACTCCCTCTCCGGAACCGAACTTGAACCCCTTCTCGATGAGGAGGGAGCAGAACTTACGCTCGCACGACTTGATCATACCGTTTGGGCAGTCCAGGCCTGGACTTTAGCCAGTCTTTTAGAAAAAACTGAGAACGCCGAAAAAAGTGCCCTCGTCAGCTCTCTCGAACAATCTTGTTTTAAAATGGGACGCAAATGCGCAGAATCCCGGTGGCCTCAGCCTCAAGTAGATCGAGTTCAGTTTGATTTAAGAGCCATCATTGAATCCCTGAGGGATTGCCCTCTTTCGGGTCTCCCCTTTGGCGACGGATTTTTAGTCAAGCGCGCTATCTGTTCGAATGTACAACTTGAACTTCGCGCATGTCCTCACCACTCAACTTATCCTGAAGTCGAAAAGATAGCTGACGAACTTTGCAGCCTCCATGTGCATTGGATGAGAGGTTACTGTTATGCTCTTAATAATCGAGTTACAGTAGAAAGCAAAACCGCCAAACCTCGATGCACTCTCGATTGGCGGTTTATTTCTTAGCCGTGGGCCAAGGAGGCCTAGAGTCTAAATGAAAACTTCTACACGTAGAGCCCATCAAAAATTGCTCAACGTTCAAAAAAAAATCTACCGCTCGCTTAAAGCCGAGGTAGATCACCTGATGGGCGACGTGCCCCCTTCTATAAAAAAATATCAAAATGAGTACCAGCGTGAGTTTAGAGGCGCGATTAAGCGGTTTCAGGTCGTAAAAAAACAAATACTCGTTCGAGCCATTCGAAGCTCCGATGTATCTTTTATCGCTGATTTTCATACCTTCGCACAGGCCCAAAAAACGGCTTTGCGGCTCATTCGTGAGGTCGTTCACCCAGGAGAAAATTGGATGATCGGCTTAGAGCTGGTCCCAAGTAGATATCAAAAAACTCTAGATGACTTTCAAAAAGGCGTGATCACACTCAAGGAATTTCACAAAATCATTCAATACCCAAACGAATGGGGGTTTCCCTGGGCGCATTACGCTCCGCTTTTTGAATGGGCTAAAGTGCATCGAGTACCATTAGTCGCCCTAAACGAACCTCGTGAATTTTTGTACCGAAGCTCTTCGACCGAAAATTGGTTTAAGAATCGCCGTGACCACCAGGAACTTCACGAACGCGATCGCTGGGCCGCTGGAATCATTACTGATCTTTTTAGAGCGAAACAGAAACAAAAGAAGCTAAAAATGATTGTAATTTACGGCGAACTTCACATCAGTCGAAGCCACCTGCCCTCACAGCTTGACAAGTTATCCAAAATTTTATTGACCCGACCTCTAAAGACACTTTCCGTACATCAAAATAACGATGAGCTCTTTTGGGCCCTTGCAAAAAAACATAAGATTCACCAGGCTGAAGTCATTAAAATTTCTCAGACCTCCTATTGCGTTTTATCGTCTGCTCCGTGGGTGAAGTTGCAATCCATTTTAAGCTGGGCTGAAGAAGGTGTAGCGCATTCTGACCCACAGGACGAGGCCGAGCCCGATTATCTCGGACACTACAGCACGTATTCGGCGGCTATCGCAGAATTTTTTGCACTCTCTCCTCCTTCGCTTGAGTCGGTTCACTTGGTCACGGTTCAAGAAGCAGACTTTCTTCCAAAGATTAAACGAGGCTACGGATTTACATCCGAAGAACTCAAACTCATTCAATTTCACATCGACAATAATTTAAGGATATTTGTCCCTCGAGCTCACTTTGCTTACGCAGGATCACCTACACAAAATCGTCTAGCTGAACTATCGTCTCTGCATCTCCTTCGTACGCATACGGGTTCAAAAATAGTTTTTAACCATGAAACCGATGATTTTTATCGGCAAGTCATCGAATCTGTTTTTGGATTTTTTGGGAGCCTCATCATTAACCCCAGAAGAAAGTGCGATTATCTCGAAGATCACGAAAAGCGGCTGAGGCGTCTTGCCCGTGGAAATAAACCCTCATTTCCGTTTGAGTACGAAGCGAGAAAACTCACCTACGATCTTTTGAGTCGGGAAACTGAACTTCTCAAGGGACGAAAAATATCCGTTAGAATTCAGGAATTTATGGCCAACCGCTCACATGCCCCCGCGGCGATGATGGCGGCACGCGATTTGGGCAGAGTCCTTGCCAAGCGGCTTCATTCTGCAGTGTTCGAGGGCCGCGTCGATGCTAAAATGATTCGGGAAATCTGCTTAGCACGACCCACGAAAGCGACACGTGGGTATGAAAAGAGGTTTATTTTGCTTTTAAACGCGGCTCATACTTCTCAGGTAGCATTAAGTAAATCAGCCCATTTATAGATCAGAGGAACTCGCCATGTACTTTGCGCTTATTATTTTTCTTGCATCTACAAACGCCGTATTTGCAACCGAACACTCACTCTCCAGCGATACTATTTTCGGTAAAGACTATTTTCACGAATCGATCGGTTACCAGGGGCGTACTGCAAATAGAACAGATAGCGAGTGGAAATGGAGTTTGGGCTACGCACTTTCGCAGTCCACAACAGAGTCAAATGGAACTAAACTTACCGACAAGACCAATGATTTTTCTGGTGGCGGCGGATGGAAAGGGTGGAGATCCTTCGACGTTGGCCTAAACTTTGATCTTTCTAATACCCCTGCCGAAGGCTTGAGTTCTACAGGCGGCGCTCTATCTTTGACTTATACTTATCAGTTTGGAAATAGAAGTTCTAAAAAAATCCCTGCCGGAAAAGACAAAGAAGAACTTGAAATGGAAAAGAAAAAGGACGAGGACAATGAGGATGCTTCGGAGTCCAGATTTTTACCGTCCGTGGGAGTGAGTATTGAAGGCGGAAACTCAGCCTACACCCAAGCCCCGCCTCCTCAGAAGCGACAATCTGGAAAAATTCAGATTCCCTCGGTTTCAATTCAACAAACAAAAAAATCACTTTCGCTGTTTGGTTCCCCTTGGGAGTGGCTCTATATCAAAATCGGAGCCTCGAACTACACCTACGATCGAAACGTCGCAAATTTTTTAAACAATATGGAATCCCTGGCTCCACTAGCTGGCATAACGAGCGCAACGTCGGGATTTTTATCCAAAGCCACGGACTGGGCGATCAGTTTTTACCCCTCGGATCTTTGGTCAATTGATTTTTCAGGTTCTATCGGTACCAATGCCGGGGATGGAACAAAATCCAAGGATACGAAACTCGTAGTGAGCTACGACATCTCTGACTCGTGGCGGCTCGGTCTGGGCGGACAGAAATATGTATCAAGCGGACTTACCGACAACACGCTTCTTCTTAATGTGGATTACCACTTCTAGCAGGACTGGGCACTGGGACAGAGCGTACTTTTCTCAAGGTTCTCAGCGTACCGAGATGTCCATCGATAATATCTTTGAAATTTCGCCTCGCGGCTTTCATCTGCTCATAGAGAAATACATCGGTCTTTTGTTTTCCAATTTGTTTCAACACAATGGAGCCACACAGGCTCTTGATATGAGAAGTTCCCTCAGATTTCTGATACGAAATGACCATCTCCCTCGGATCCAAGTCTTTTCCTTTTGTAATTACAAAAGCCCATTGTTCAATCCATTCGATATTAATTAACGGAAACGGGCTAATCTTAATCTCGCGAATTTGAAACGCATTAAATCCGTTGCGGTTTTCTTGGGTCAGAGTGACCTGAGCCTTATCAGGATCTTTAATCGTAAATGGATCCAAAATAGCCTGGTAAACTTCGTAAACTGATTTTTCCACAACTCCGCGCGCTGCTCCCCATTCGCCTAAATGCTCATCCGAAAATTTTTCACCCGCGGTCGAATCTTTTTTTCCACCTGATTTTATAGGTTTGATCATGGGTTGTTTTACAGGGTTCTTAAAATCAAAACAGAGAGAACTAGGTTCAGAGGCGTAGGCAGTCTGAGAAGCCAAGAGCGAAAACCCAATCCAGATTGAAGCTAAAGAATTCACTCTACAAAGAGCCTAGCCTGAACTTCCAAGCAACTGTGTCCGCTGAGTGTCCTTTAGAAATGCAAGATACTCAGGACCCTCCGAGCAATGAGCAGGTCCACTACAAGTTTTGCAGGGCATCTCCGGAAGCTGAAGTGCAATTTCAACCAATTTTTCGACCGTAAATAGTACATCAAAGGTATTTGTGCACTTCTCGCAAGAATACTCTGCAAACAAAGATGAAACGGGATAACCAGCTGTAAAGTTAGAAAGCATCCCTAAAGCAAAAACAACGGGAACAGAGCACTCTTGAAAAATGACCTGTTTGCCCTTTTTTTTCAGTTCCTGAAAATAATTTATCCAAATTTTAATTCCGATAGAATTCAAGCGCGAAACTTCGCGACAATTGACTCGAATGAGATCTGGCACTTCCCCAACTCCTGTATCTAGAGGAGAAAGTTCGTCCACGGACCCAATTAAAGTAATTTCGAGGCTGCCGTCAGGGCAAAATACTTTCTCGATTTTAAGCATAGTTCATTCCATTGAACCATAAGGCCCCAACGGGACTCAATAGTTCT
>CAYJBA010000021.1:0-14763 GCA_964367865.1 uncultured Bacteriovoracaceae bacterium
GCCGTGACTGGAGTTCAGACGTGGTCTCTTCCGATCTTGAGATTGAGTTTGGTCAGTAGGACGCCCGGTCGCTCCAGAATCACCCTCGACCTGTGGTGCTTCTGGGCCTGCACTCGTAGCGATATCGGCACGGTCCGACTCGCTGATTCCTTCGTCCGAAACTTGCTGATGAAAGCTATCTGGAATATTTTCCATTTCACCCGGCTGTCCACCTGCATCAGGTCCACCAGCTCCGGTAGAATCCGGCCCGCCTTCGCGAGGTCTTCTCCTAAAACGTCCGCCTCGACGACCTCGACGAGGGCTGCCTCTGGGGCCGCGATCCGCGCCCCCTGCCGCATTTGCTGTTGGTGTGCCTTCGCCGGTGGTAGCTGGAGGTGCGATGGTTCCTGACGGCTGCTCACGGTTTCCTGTATCGTCTCCTCCGCCCTCGCCTTCGCCTTCGCCGCCTGGTGCTGCGCTCATTTCGACTGGGCCACGATCATCATCTGAGTCGTCAGAGTCTTCCTCTTCGTCTGAACTTGCTCCTTCGCCTTCCCAAGCTGCTTCGTCCGCACTGGGGTCACTTGCTGTAGGAATAGTCTCACCTGGAGTTGGCTCCGACTGAGTAGAACCTTCTACTGGAACTTCAGCTAAAGCAGCGTCTCCGGCCTGCGGTTCTTCTAAATTCTGAGATTCATCTACGCCAGGAACATCGGCTGCCACTGCAATTTCGCTTTCGACGGCGGCTGCACCTTCTTCTTCTTCCCAAATTTCTGAATGAACAAAAACATCGTCGACGTAGAGAAAGGCTGCTTTCTCTAATCCAATATCGACGAAGGCGGCCTGCATCCCAGGAAGAACCCGGGTTACGCGTCCTTTGTAAATGTTTCCAGTGATTCCTTTTTCTAAAGCTCTTTCGATAAGCAGTTCTTGAATTTCGCCATCCTCCATCAAGGCGATGCGAGTTTCTGGCAATGATGCATTTACAATGAGTTCTGTAGACATTTGTCTCCCTTACGTGACCGAGGCCGAGGCCTCAGCTCACCATTTCAGGGAAACCACCGGAGTCCAAGCTAGCGTGGGAGGAGGAGTAATCATACGACCTGCTCGCGAGTGAGCTTTTAACTCTGAACTCGCGGATGCAAACCACTTCAACGAAGGTTGTCCATTATAGATCTCCGCAGTTTCTTCTGCCTGAGATCCTCCGAATAGACCGTAAACCCAGATTCCAAGACCAGTGGCAGCGCCCAAAGAGGCGCCCCAAGCCAAATTAATCAGATGTGTTCCCGGTTGATCATAAAAGGGCAACGTTGATGCTCCTAAAACTGTTCCCACGGCAGTGCTTATGCCGACGGCTTCCAAAATTGAATTTCCCGAATTAGCTCGCGCTTCGCGCGGCGCCGAGAGCAAAACTCCCAGCAGTCCCAAAACGGGTATAATTACCCCAAAATTTAACTTCCCTGCGGGGTGTGAGGAAATATCGATCCTCAATAGGGTGTTACGGGCCTTAAGGGCCCACCTTTCTTACTCCTTTATGGTTAACAATTCCGACTTGACACTTCAAGTAAAATTTAGGAACTATTCTATACGCATAGTGGCAAAGGAGTATGACATGGTGTTTCAGCCTCGCGGTGGTCTTAATCAGAGCCGTTCAGAAAATTCTAAATCGACTAACCTGGCCGATCCGATGTCTTTGAATTCACTAGTGGATCAGATTGCAGATGCGGTTCGTGAAAAGCTGATCCAACAAGGCGTTCCTCTCTCAGGCCAAAATACGGAGAGCTCGGCAAATCCTTCCCTCACGGGTCACACGTGGCAGCATTTGATTCATCATGGTGCCGATCGTGTGGGCAACACGGGCGAAAGTCCCTTTCAACCTCATCTTTTACATGGCGATGACTCGCTCGCCTCAAAAATAGATCACACACTTTTGAAACCAGACGCGACGAAAGAAGAAATTCAGAGAGTCTGCGAAGAAGCTCGTAAATATCAGTTCGCCACAGTTTGCGTAAACAGCGCGCATATTGGTCTCGTCGCGGATCTCCTCAAAGGATCGCCCGTAAAACCCATTGCCGTAGTGGGATTTCCTCTCGGAGCAGCTGCAACAGCAACTAAAGCATTCGAAGCTCGCGAAGCTGTGCGTGCGGGCGCTCGCGAAATTGATATGGTGATTAATATTGGAGCACTCAAGGGCCGCGAATACGGAACCGTGCTCGAAGATATTTTACAAGTAGTCACAGCCTCGAACCCCTACCCCGTTAAAGTCATCCTCGAAACTTCAAATCTAAATGACGACGAAAAAATAATCGCATGCGCGCTCGCCAAGGCCGCAGGCGCTGCGTTTGTAAAAACTTCGACCGGATTTGGTTCGGGTGGCGCCACTGCCGAGGACATCGCACTTATGAGACGTGTGGTCGGTCCCGAAATGGGCGTCAAAGCTTCGGGTGGAATTAGAACTTACGAAGACGCTGCTAAAATGCTTGCGGCCGGAGCCACCCGCCTCGGAGCCTCCGCAAGCGTCGCGATTGTGACCCATACAACCGAGAAAAAATCAGAAAAGGAATCGAGCAGAGGCGACGAAAAGCACTCAAAAGCCTCGCCTAAAAAGCCGTTTAAGAATAGCCTCTATTAACATGCTCACACCAGCACCCTTTGATCGTGTTATCTGGATCGTGCTAGACGGAGTCGGCGCTGGAGAACTTCCGGATGCTCAGCTCTATGGTGACCGGGGATCCAATACTCTGGGAAATCTATCTCGGGTTTTGAAAGAAAAGCATCACAGAACACTTTCCATTCCTCATCTTGAAGCACTGGGAGTCGGAAACATCACTACAATCGAAGGAGTGCCACCCAGGGCCACCGGCCAAGGCGAAGGAGCTTTTGGCCGCGCCGCCGAGCAATCGCGCGGTAAAGACACTACGTCCGGACACTGGGAAATGGCCGGACTCGTAGTTTCAAATCCCTTTGCTGTTTTTCCAAAAGGATTTTCGCAAGAAATCATTGACCGCTGGATTGGTGAAAATAATCTTACCGGTATTTTAGGAAATAAAGCGGCAAGCGGAACTGAAATCATCGAAGAACTCGGTTTAGAACACATAAAAACGGGAAAACCCATACTCTATACGAGTGCCGATAGTGTTTGGCAGGTAGCGGCTCACGAAGTGAGTTTCGGTCTGGATCGCCTGTACTCCATCTGCAAATCGGCGCGCAAAATCTGTGACGAGCTTCATATTAGCCGCGTGATCGCACGTCCCTTTGTTGGAAATCCCAAAGAGGGTCAACCGTTTAAGCGCACGTACCACCGTAAAGATTACTCTCAAACTCCTTTTGGGACGACTTACCTTGACGTACTCGCTCAAGCTAGCATCCTCACTCTGGGTATCGGAAAAATCTCTAATATTTACGCAGGAAAAGGAATCTCTGCAAACATTGATACCGAAGGAAACACCGACGGGATTCGCGTTTTAATCGAGCAGCTTTCGATTATCAAAAAGGGCCTCATCTTTTGTAACCTAATTGACTTTGACATGCTTTACGGCCACAGGCGCGATGTCCCAGGCTTTGCAAAAGCGCTTGAGGAATTTGACCAGGCCCTTCCGCAAATTAAAGCTTCGCTCGGGGCGCGTGATCTCCTTGTCCTCGCATCAGATCACGGAAACGATCCAAGTTACTCCGGAACGGATCACACTCGGGAGTTTATTCCGCTACTGGCGTATACCCCCGCTCAGAAAATTCCGGGACCCAGGGACTTAGGAATTCGAAAAAGTTTCGGAGATGTTGGGGCGACTGTCGTTCACGCCCTACTCGGTCAAGCTTCTGTTCAGAAGGCAAAACTAGCAGGAGAGTCTTTTCTCCCTGAACTTGGATTTAACTAAGGTCATATCTCGTGCTTACTCCAACGACGATCATTCAAAAAAAAAGAGACGGCGGAGAGCTCACGCGAGACGAAATTAAATTTTTTGTAAATGGTGTCACGACGGGTGAATTTGCTGATTACCAGTCCACTGCACTACTTATGGCGATTTTTTTTAGGGGAATGACACTAAAAGAAACAGTCTCACTCACCGAAGCGATGATCGAGAGTGGAGAGAAATATGATCTGTCGGCCATTTCTGGCGCGAAAATCGACAAGCATTCTACCGGCGGAGTGGGTGATAAAGTATCGATTATCTTAGCGCCTTTGGCTGCCGCTTGCGGACTTAAAGTCCCTATGATGTCAGGCCGCGGATTGGGACACAGCGGAGGGACTCTCGATAAGCTCGAGTCCATCGCTGGGTTTGACGTAAGGCTTTCTCGCGAACGCTTTGAGCAAGTACTGCGAGGCGTAGGATGCGCGATGATAGGACAGAGCGAAAAAATCGCGCCGGCCGACAAAAAACTTTATGCACTAAGAGATGTGACGGGGACCGTTGAGTGCATTCCGCTGATCGTCGCATCGATCCTGTCTAAGAAAATAGCCGAAGGTGCAGAGGGACTAGTTCTGGATGTAAAATGCGGGAGCGGCGCGTTTATGAAAACTCGCAAGGAAGCGCAAAACCTCGCCAAAGCCCTGATGCAAGTGGGGACGAATCTCGGCCTAAAAATGCGAGCGGTCGTTTCTAATATGGATCAGCCTCTTGGGTATGACGAAGGAAACGCTCTTGAAATTCGCGAATCGATCGAAGTCCTGAGGGGAGTCGAGACCAGCGGACAGGACTCGAGTGATCTTAAAAAACTCACACTGGAGCTTTGTGCGGAGATGCTCCTCTGCGGACAGAAAGTAAAAAGCTACCGCGAGGGGCTGGCCCTGGCTGAGGTTAAGCTAAAAGACGGTTCGGCTTGGCGCGTTTTTGAAAAGTTAGTCGAGGCCCAACGCGGCTCTTTAGACCGAATTAGAAATCCGGAAATGCTCACTTTGGCTCCTAATCAAGGCATTTTTTATGCTTCACGCACTGGCTGGATTACGGCCATGAACACCGAAGCCCTGGGTCGGATCGTGGTAGAATTAGGCGGCGGGCGTAAAAAAGCATCCGACTCTATAGATCCAGCCGTTGGGCTCGTTTTCCATAAAAAAATCGGAAATTTAGTTAAAAAGGGCGAGCGACTGGTGACCCTTTATACCCAGACGATTGACCAGGCTACTGCCCTAGAGCCTGAACTGGCGCGAGCTATAACGATTAGCGGAAAAGCTACCCCTACCCAAAAGAGGGTTCCCAAACTCGTTTTCGAGAAGTATGACTAAAGATTGAGGACTGGAGCTTTGCTTGCCGCAACAACCGAACCTGATTTATGAAAAAATTCAAGAAGCAGTAAGTGCGATTCAAAATCGCACTGCCTTAGTACCAGAAATTGGAGTAATCCTAGGTTCAGGTCTGGGCGAAGTCGCGGATCAAATTACTGATCCCATCAGCATTTCCTACACGGATGTTCCGCACTTTCATCCCACTTCAGTCGAGGGACATCCGGGTCGACTGATCCTGGGTCGCTTTAAAGGCGTTTCTGTTGTTTTTTTACAAGGCCGATTTCATTTCTACGAAGGCCATCCCATGGCGGATGTTGTCTTTCCCACTCGCATGATCTGCGCACTTGGAATTCATACACTCATTTTGACCAACGCCGCAGGGGGCGTTAATTCAAAATACCGACCAGCAGATCTCATGCTCATTGAGGATCATATCAATCTCATGGGCGACAATCCTCTTCGAGGCCCTAATCTTTCGCAGCTTGGACCGCGTTTTCCTGACATGACCGAAGCCTACAGTCCCGAATGTCTCGAGATATTTCAAAGGACAGCCTCGACTCTAGACATACCTGTTCATCGTGGAGTTTATGCGGGACTCTTAGGCCCCACCTACGAAACTCCGGCTGAGATCAGGATGTATAGGACTCTCGGAGCCGACGCAGTGGGAATGTCTACCGTGCCAGAAACCATTGCCGCGAATCACTTGGGAGTGAGAGTAGCGGGAGTGAGCTGCATCACAAATCTTGCCGCCGGGATGTCTCCCGACAAGCTCACGCATGACGAAGTGATCTTAAATTCTAAAAAAGGGGCTGCTCAGATTAGAAAACTTCTGGAAGGCGTAATTCCCAAATTAGTTCAGAGTGGAGCAGTCAAAAAATGACCGCACCTCGTGAACTTCTAGACACCGCCAAAGCAGTTCGAAAAAATGCTTATAGCCCGTATAGCAAAGTTAAAGTGGGTGCTGCACTTCGCACCCGAGACGGAAAAATATTTTCGGGATGCAATGTGGAGAACTCCTCCTATGGAGCGACGGTATGCGCAGAACGTGTTGCAATTCAAAAAGCCGTTAGCGAATTAGGTGGAAAAATCGAAATTCAGGAATTGGTAGTCGTAACCGATGCGACACCCCCTTGGACCCCTTGTGGGATCTGTCGACAAGTCATTGCCGAGTTTGGATCCAACTCCACCATTCATTCGTGTAATGAAAAAGGCGATGTCCTCACCTCTCGGTTTGACCAGCTTTACCCTCAGGCTTTTACGCCAGCTCACCTCGGAAAATGAAGCCCACCTGGATCTTGAACGGAATTTTATTTACTCAGGACGCGCGTAGAAGCGTCTCGAAGTCTAATATCCGAATCGAAAACGGACGGATCGCCGCGATTACCTCAAAAAAACCTGGTCGGCTCGAAAAAGGGACTAAGGTGATCGACGCCCAGGGCCTCACGCTACTTCCGGGTTTCATTCAAGCGCACGTTCATCTTTGCCAGACACTTTTTAGAAATCTCGCTGATGACCTTGAGCTTCTGGATTGGCTTTCTAAGCGCATTTGGGTCATGGAAGCCGCTCATACTCATCAGACACTCTATACGAGCGCACTTGCCGGAATCTACGAACTTCTCGCTTCCGGCACAACATGCCTTTTGGACATGGGCACCGTTCGCCACACGGACGCGATATTCGAGGCGGTCAGAAAAACGGGAATCCGGGCCAACGTCGGAAAATGCCTCATGGACCATCCAGAAACCACTCCCGAAAATCTTCGCGAAGACTCTGAAGCTGCACTCAAGGAGGCGACAGAACTTTTTCAAAGATGGAACGGAAAAAAAAACGATCGCATTCGCGCTTCGTATGCGCCGCGCTTTGTGGTTTCTTGCACTGAAAAGCTTTTGCGCGACGTTCTCACCCTTTCAAAACGGCAGAACGCATTGATTCATACGCATGCGAGTGAAAATCTAAAAGAGATTCAGCTCGTCAAACGCCTCGTAAATTGCGAGAACATCGAGTATCTCCATCAACTCGGATTGACTGGGCCTAATCTCGTACTCGCTCATTGCATTTGGCTTAAACCCAACGAAAAAGAAATTCTCAGTCAAACTAAAACACACATCGTTCATTGCCCGAGTTCAAACTTAAAACTGGCGTCGGGCCTGGCCCACATCCCGGATCTCATGGGCCGCGGAATCGAGATCGCTCTAGGGGCCGACGGGGCTCCCTGCAATAATAATCTCAATATGTTCCTTGAAATGCGCCTCGCAGCCTTGATTCACAAGCCTGGGGTGGGACCGAGAGCTGTGCGGGCTCAAGAAGTTTTAGATATGGCGACCCGAAATG
The DNA here is from genome assembly GCA_964367865.1 of uncultured Bacteriovoracaceae bacterium. Classification (GTDB taxonomy): domain Bacteria; phylum Bdellovibrionota; class UBA1018; order UBA1018; family UBA1018; genus CAYJBA01. The sequence continues at coordinate 7,532 of CAYJBA010000021.1, forward strand.
GGGCAAAGGCCCTTCAGTGGTGGAATGATATCGGTTCGATAGAAGTGGGTAAAAAGGCCGACCTAACCGCACTAAATCTTTCAGAAATTACTAATTTCGTGCCTGAACGGTCGGTTCTTGACCCCGAAGCGATTGCTTCGTCCGTGGTTTACTCGTGTGGTCCTTCGGACGTAAAATTTACGATGGTCGATGGCAAAATCCTTTATCGAAATGGCCGGGTAATTGGCTTGCCCAAGGACAGCCTAATCAAGCAATATCGAGCAGCTCAAAATACGGTTTTCAAGAGAGTCAAAGCTCAGATAAGCCCTTGACAGCCCTAAGGCTTTAGGGCAATTTCCACCATCTATGTACGCAGTCATTCAAGCTGGTGGAAAACAGTATCGTGTCCAACCCGGAGATGTCCTCCAAATCGAGAAAGTCGAAGGAGAAGTTGGCAAAGGCATGACCTTTGACCAGGTTCTTTTTACGAGCAAGATGAATCCGGAAGCAGCGCAGGTAACGATCGGCAAGCCGCTCATCAGTGGCGCTAAAGTTACAGGCGAGATCGTGGGCCAAGGCCGTGGCGATAAGATAATCATCGTAAAGATGAAACGCCGTAAACAGTACCGCCGCACACAAGGCCACCGTCAGTATTACACTCAGCTTTTAATTACTGAAGTTGACAATGGCTCAGGCGAAAAAGTGACTTTGGCTTCGGATCAAAAAGCTGCGAAGCTTGCTAAGTTCCAGTCCCATCTAAAAGCGAAGGGTCCTGCATTCAGCAATCCTGCGTTGACTCCAAGCAAAAGAAGGCCTGAAGGCGTAGCTGCAACCTCTGCTGCTACTACCTCGGCACCGAAAGCTGCTAAGACAGAAGCAAAAGCACCGGTTAAAACTGCTGCCAAGAAAACAACGGCGGAAAAAACTGTCGCCAACAAAGCAAAAACTGCAGCCAAGAAAACAACTTCGAAAAAGTAATCGCAAAGGATCTGAGTCATGGCACATAAAAAAGCAGGTGGTAGTTCTAGAAACGGACGCGATAGTAATCCTAAAATGCGTGGCGTAAAGCGCTACGGAGGCCAGGCTGTCCGCTGTGGTGAGATTCTTGTTCGTCAGGTTGGAACCGTATTTCATCCCGGACGCAATGTCGGGCTCGGGCGTGATTTTACGATTTACTCTTTGATTGACGGTGTAGTGACTTTTGAGCGTTTCGACAAAAGACGCAAACAGGTTTCGGTATATCCCGCGGCCTGATTTGTTGTTTCAGGCAGTACCCCAATTTCTAGACTGAGGTTTTGCCTTTTGGGTCGTGGTTTTTTTAACGGCTTCTGGAGGCTTTGATGCGTTTTATAGATGAAGCAGTAATTCGTGTACTGGGCGGACATGGCGGCCCAGGCTGCGTGAGCTTCAGACGCGAAACCTTTATTCCACGTGGCGGTCCAGATGGAGGCGACGGCGGCGATGGTGGCGATGTCATATTCGTCGCAACTCACCAACTAGGAACACTTAGGGATTTTCGCTTTAAGCGCGAGTACAAAGCCCCGCCTGGAATTCACGGCTCTGGCGTTAACAAAGCTGGCTGCGACGGCGAGGATATTCGAGTTCGCGTTCCCGTTGGAACTGTTTTTAAAGATACAGACACGGGCGAAATTCTAGTCGACCTATCAGCGGACGGGCAAGAGTGGGTAGCGGCCGAAGGCGGGCGGGGTGGCAAGGGCAACGCCCACTTCGTCTCCTCAACCTTTCAGGCGCCTAAATTTGCACAACCTGGCGAAGAAGGAACTCAGCGTAATATTACGCTTGAGTTAAAACTTTTGGCGGATGTCGGGATCATTGGATTTCCGAATGCGGGCAAATCAACGCTCATCTCTCGAGTCAGTGCCGCAAAACCTAAAATTGCTGATTACCCTTTTACGACACTCACACCGAATCTGGGCGTGGTTTCTATGCCGGATTTTAAGGGCTTTGTCATCGCCGATATCCCGGGGCTCATAGAAGGCGCGCATCTAGGCGCGGGATTAGGCCATAAATTTTTAAAGCACATCGAGAGAACAAAATTATTTATTCATCTCATTGATGGAACAGTTGCTCTTGAAAACCCAGACGATCCGGGCAAGAGCGTAATCGAGCAGTATAAGATTATTCGAAACGAACTCGGACAATTTAGTGAGAATCTCCTACACAAACCTGAGCTTGTTGTAATCAGCAAATCAGACGCTATCGGCGAGCACGAAATCTTAGAATCGGCTCGTAAATCTTTGCGTGACGAGCTTCACTCGATTCGCGGGCAGAGTCCTGAGCCAGGTGAGCCCATGGTGATTTCTTCTGTCAGCGGTGTTGGACTTAAAGAATTGCTTCGCATGGTAGAAAAACTTCTGGGAGAACTTGACGCACAAAAAGACCCCGTTGGACTTCGCTCGGCAGTTCGGCTTCCTGATTCAGAGGCGCTAAGAAACCGATGAGCCCGGCTCCGCGCTGGAGTGAGGTCACCGCGCTTTTTGGGGGCGCCTTTGATCCTCCTCATTTAGGCCATCGGGCTGCGGTTGCCGGCCTTTTTGAGAGACCCGGTATAAAAAAAGTATTGGTCCTCCCCACACCGTCGCCTAAATATAAACCCTGCGTAGCAAGTGTTCCAGATCGAGTCGAAATGACTAAGCTCTGTTTTGGCGCAGATTGGGCGGACTCGGGCTTTCCCGCCTCAGAAGTTGCTATCAACCTCTGTGAGGTTGAGCGCGCGCAAAAAAACGTCGGTGCTCTGACATACACGTTTGATACGCTTTCGACGCTTAGGTCTCAGTTTCCAAAACTTGCCTTTTGTTTGGGAGCTGATCAGCTCACTTCGATGGATACTTGGTATCAGTTTCCAGAGGTTTTAAAGCTTTCACATTGGATTGTGTTAGCCAGAAAGCCCGACGGCATCGAGATTGCCCACAATGCTCTTAAAAGGTGGGAGCAAGCCGGAATAGCTAAGAAATACGAGGGGGGTTGGCAGATCACAGGCTCTGGTACCTGGCTAGAGATCTTTGAGACCCCTGCCCGTTCGCTATCCTCGACGCAGATTAGAGAGGCCCTGGGCCGCACGGGAGTGGCTCCCCAAGACACGCTTCTAGAGTCTGTCTCAAGGTATTTGATGGATCACGCACTCTATGGTACGAGAAAGCCCTTATGACAAATGAAACTACTCAGTCAACAATCAACACCCAGGCCGATCCCTATCGCGCGAGGACCTTGGCCTGCGCAGCCGCCGCAATCGACAAAAAAGCGGAAAACGTAAAAATCTTAGATCTGACTGAGCTTTCAGGATTTACCGACTACTTTGTAATTTGTAGCGGAATGTCGGATCGCCAGGTGCAGTCCATCGCGGACGCAATTGAAAACTCGATGGATTCGGCAGGTTCTGACTCGCTTTCAATCGAAGGATATTGTGACGGACGCTGGGTTGTGATGGATTTTGGATATGTCGTTATTCATATTTTCTTAGACGCCTTACGCGAATATTACGATCTCGAAAATCTTTGGGCCGATGCTCCTCGAGTAAAGATTCCATCTGAGTACTACGGTCCGGGCGCAAGCCGCCTCAATTAGTCGTAATTTCGCTCGTGCGTGTTCATATTATCGCCTTTGGAAAGCTCAAAACGCCAGGCTTGAGAGAAGCTGCAGAATATTATTTAAAATTGATCCGGCCCTGGGTAGCACTTGAGGAATGTGAACTTAAATCCCTGACCGTGCCTTCTGACAAATCAGCAGTCGCTAGAAAACAAATTCAAGAAAAAGAAACAGAGCTCCTGTTCAACGCCCTCTCTTCGCGCCTGGGATCCCGAGGATTTTTTTACCTGATGGACGAAACGGGAAAAGCTTTCGCGACTCGCGATTGGGCTAAGCAGATCCAAAGCTGGGAAGGGAATTCAATTCCCGATCTAGCTATTTGCTTGGGCAGCAGTCTTGGATTTTCTCCCGAGCTAAAAGGGCGCGCAAAAGGCTTACTGAGTTTAGGCCCGCAAACTTTTCCACATGAACTTGCGCGAGTCGTTTTGTTGGAGCAGCTTTATCGGGCGTGGAGTGTGACACGCGGGCACCCGTATCATAATGAATGAGTCTAAAACGGCGAGATCAGTTAATGACCTCACCAATCGTCTTGCGCGTTAATTCATCCAGCTTAGGATCAGCGATCACTTTTCTCAAATGCTCGCGAATCTTTATCGCAGGTACGCTGTAAGTGAGTTCTGCCCATATATCATCGCCTTGATTTTTGATCAGCTGGTCGAGATAGCGCGAATCCTGAATTTTGGCTGATTTTGGAATTCTTCCCGTCCAAACTAGACCCATGATTTCGCCCGACTTGCGATCTACGAAAGACGAGCCTGAATCGCCGTGAGAAACATCGCAGCCGTTTGCAAATGACCAAGACTTATAGGGGCCAGGATTAAACTCGTCTGGGGCTCCCATAAACCGAAATTCATCGCGACTCGAAAAAACCTTACAATCACTATCTTGATTGACCATCAAATCTTTTTGACCGTTATTACCGGCTACACAAAAGCCCATCGTGAAAATTTCTTGTCCGGGAAAAATGGACAGATTGAAAGCAAAATTCTGACCTACGGCTTTAAGTGATGCTTCGTCCTTAGCTGGGACTTCGATCGCAAAAAGTGCGAAATCGATGTCTGTCCACATTCCAAATAGTTTTTTGCAGGGATATTTTTTCCCTAACATCAGCATATTTGCGGTAGATTTACATCCATAGGCTTCTGCCACGTGATAATTAGTCGCCATCACATGCTGACCGTTAAACATTCCGAGGTAAAAAGCTGTCGCCGTTCCATATCGAGCAGTGGCAAAAGCCAAACGTTTAAAAATAGGGTCCGACTTTTCTAAATCGCCTGCGCCAACGACCTTTTTTCCCCATTCGCTTCCGATTTGATAATCTTTGGTTCCTCTAAAGAGGGGGAGCGAAAAAAATGCCGGTCCCTTGGGACCTTCAACCTGAATCAAAGGGGATCCAAAGCCGATTGCATGGGCCGAACCCATTGAAGCCCAAGCCACCAAAACTGAAAGTGTAAATGCGCTATATCTTGTCTTTCTCATAATTCTCCCTGTATTTTGGTTTTTATTGCACAGTCCCACTAAATTGAGCAATGCGTAAAAAAAATAAATAAAATTGACGCGGGGGATAATATTGTTCTTGCGTGCCTTAGCTAAATTAGCGAAAGTAAGGAGAATATGAGCAATCGGGCGGTCCTTATCGTGTTAGATGGCTTTGGAATCGGAAAAGATTCCCCCTTTAATGCAATTAATAACGCCCAGATGCCGTTTTATCGGGACTTGTTAAGTAAATACCCCCATTCGGAACTCATTACGCACGGCGAACAAGTGGGCCTCCCCGAGGGTGTAATGGGAAACTCCGAAGTGGGCCACATGACTATGGGCGCAGGCCGAATCGTTTTTCAGGACCTGACTCGAATTTCGAAATCCATTCGCGAAAAGGATTTCTTCAAAAATAAAATACTGCGGCAAACGATCGAGGCAGGGGCGAAAAAAACGGGTCGAGTGCATTTGATAGGATTATTGTCAGATGCGGGAGTGCATAGTCACATCGATCACCTTTTTGCCCTTTTAGATCTATGCAAAGAGCTGGGCGTTCCTGAAATAAGCATTCATTGCTTTTTAGATGGCAGAGACACTCCTCCTGATTCCGCTTCAGGCTATGTTCAATCCCTCATAAGGCATCCAAGCTTTCGCGCGCCAGTTGGACATTCGCGAGCAACCCTTGCCTCGCTCATGGGCCGCTATTGGGCTATGGACCGCGACAAAAGATGGGATCGGGTTAAAAAAGCATTCGATGTATTGACTGGGCAAGCCCCTGAGTACCCGTCCAAAAAAGAAAATTCTGTATTAGACGTTATTCAAAAATCCCACGAAAACGGAATAACGGACGAATTTATCGAGCCCACTTTAATGAGTTTCGATGCTTCTATGAAAGAGGGTGATAGTGTCATCTTTTTTAACTTTAGAGCGGACCGGGCAAGAGAAATTACCGAAGCACTTACGGCAAAAGATTTTCATTGGTTTAACCGAAAGCGCGGATTTCAACCATCGGCTTTTTGTGGCATGACCGTCTATGAAAAAAATCTCCTAGCGCAAGCTGCTTTTAGTCCTCAAAATCTAAATCATATTTTTGGCGAATGGCTCGAGAAAAAAAGCCTCACACAGTTTCGAATCGCTGAAACCGAAAAATACGCACATGTGACATTTTTCTTTAATGGCGGAAAAGAACCTCCCTTTAAAGGTGAAGATCGGGTTCTCGTTCCCTCCCCTAAAGACGTTGCGACCTATGATTTAAAACCCGAGATGAGTGCATTTGCCGTAGCAAATGAGGCAGCCGCTCGCATCGCTCAAACTAAATATGATTTCGTTCTTATGAATTTTGCGAATGCCGACATGGTCGGACACACCGGTAATTACAAAGCTGCCATTCAGGCAATGGAGGCTCTCGATCGGTGCCTGTCGCAGGTGATCGGAGCCGCCGAGAAAAATGGGTACAACGTGCTGCTCACGGCTGATCACGGAAATGCCGAGGAAATGCGAGATGCTCAGGGGAGAATACATACTCAACATACCCTCAACCCGGTTCCTGCAATTTGGGTGGCTCCTAATTCAGCAAATGCTCCCAAAAAATCAAGAATTGCGCTAAAAGATGGTGGGCTTCAGGACGTGATGCCTACGCTCTGCGAGCTGATGAAACTCCCGCTTCCAAAAGAAGTGACAGGCAAGAGCTTACTTCCCAAAGGTTAAACCGCTATGCTGATGGTTCCAAAACTAAAATCTAAGAAGAAACATAAAGCGATTGCTGTGCTCACAAGCGGAGGCGACGCGCCCGGGATGAACGCAGCGATCCGCGCAGTGGTGAGATACTCACTTGGCCAGGGATGCGCGGTTTTTGGAGTGCAAAAAGGTTATAGTGGACTTTTAGATGGAGAAATTCATCCCCTCAAGGCTTCGTCCGTAGCAAATATCATTCAGCGTGGCGGCACAATGCTCAAAACAGATCGGTGTGACGAATTTTATAAACGCACTGCCCGCAAACAAGCCGCCGAGATGCTCCGTCGCAAGGGAATCGATGGGCTAGTCGTAATAGGCGGCGATGGTTCTTTTACGGGCGCAAATCTACTCGAAAATGAAACGGGATTTCCGACCATTGGAATTCCAGGCACCATTGACAACGATATATGTGAAACCGACGAAACTATCGGATT
>CAYJBA010000022.1:0-14696 GCA_964367865.1 uncultured Bacteriovoracaceae bacterium
GTCGATGTGGTCGCGCCTTTCGGCGGGCCGGCATGATGGCCCTCTTGCAACTTTGTGCTGGACCAGTAACAGCAATCCATTTTTTAACGGAGTGACTCAGTGTTTTGTGCGCGATCAAGAAGCGGCTTATTCAGGCGTTAATGATTGTATTTTGGGTGGCGTTGGAGTTTTGGATAGCTCGGTTCAATGCGTAAATACTCTGATGAACAATACGGTGCGTTCGGGCCGATCCATTATTTCAACATTGCCGCCAACCGGAGTTTCTCCGGATGCGGCTTGGACTGAGCAGCTATATAAAGATTTCGTGGTTAATTTGAGTGGTGGAGTTTCAGGTTATCCAATGGAAAAACCTTTTAATTCAATTCAACAGTTATTGGCAGACAATGAGGGCGTTGCTTCGACCACAAAATTTTTTAGACCGGGTGCGCTTCGCGTGATTGTCATTGTCACGGACGAAGATGACCAAAGTACAGCGGTGCCTGGTTCTCAGATTACGCCGGACTCGCAATACGATCCCAATGCAAGTTGTCCTTGGAAGACCGTGGATGCTCACACCTACAGGCTTCAGATTTGCCCAAAATCTGCACAGGTGCTTTCAGTACCTACGTTTAAGATCCAGATGGATAATTTTTTTCAAACGCTCGATGGCGTCCCGGGCGGAGATCCAAATTACTTTGTGGTAACAATTTCCCCCCTAACCGGGGCAGTTTTAAAGACTCTCCATGATGATAATGGCGAGAGTGCGAGTAGTTACGGAAGTGTTTCTTCGGACTATGGAACGCGCCTTTTTGCTTTCTCAGATTCAGTTGGAAACGGTTCCCTTAAGCTAGAAATTGCGAGCACTGATTATTCGCCGCTCTTGGATTCGATTGGTCACGTCATCGTCGAGAAAAAAGCTGTATACACTTTAACCCGCGCTCCAACGAGCCAGGAAGACATGACAGTCAAAATTCGTCATGCGGACGGATCAAGCACGACAGTTTCGCCGGCTGATTACACAGTGGTTGGAAAAGTTCTGACGATTACAAATCAATCCGTGGTTTTGAGCTTGAGTTCAACGGATGTGGTTGTCATCAATTACCAGCCTAAGTCGTTGTTCTAACAGGCTCCTAGCGGGAACCTATTAGAACAGATTCATGTGCTAATCGATATCACAGCTACAAGCGAGTTTTTCGAGTACTTGTTTTTCGCCACGCACCGTTTTAGTTACCGTGAGCTTTACGAAATCCTCAGGTCCCGACATTTCGTCACCGCATTTTTCAAGGTGAGAGAACACGAGAGTCAGCGTTCCTTCGCTCACGATATAGCGTACGATCTTGTCTTGTGCATTTCTGATCGTAGTGATGCTTGCCCGGTCAGAGAATTTTTTACCGCGGTAATCTGCGTTAACATATTTCATCGATCGAGGCTCTAAACCTTCGGAGCCCATTCCTGCGATAGATTTAGAATTTGGATTCGAAGGATCTTTGCTGCACGAAATACCGATCATGTCTGCCTTCGCGACTGAGGTTGAAAAGACGGCCGCGATAAACATGCTTAGAACCAGTTTTGTAAAATTCATTGTAATGCCCCCATAAAAAAATGTTACTAATGCACTGCATTTAGCATGGAGTGTTAACTTGACGCAACTCAAATTTATCGGTTTTTCAGGTGAGGTCAGACCTAGCTCAGGGCTTTAGCCCCCGCCGCGAGCAAGGCGAGAAAACTATCTGGTTTTAAGCTCGCGCCGCCCACAAGGCCCCCATCAATATTCGCGCAGGCAAGCAAAGAATCAATATTTTGAGGAGTTACGCTTCCACCGTATAAAATTGGGGTGCGGCCTGATGCATCCATTCCAAAATGGTCCCATAACCATTTTCGTATCATCTGATGGGCTTCTTCGGCTTGTTCAGGAGTCGCTGTGAGACCTGTGCCGATCGCCCAGACGGGCTCATAAGCCAGGACCAGGCGGCCATCTAAAAAGGTCGCAGCTCCTTTTTCGGGTTCAGCGAAAACTCCGCTCAATTGGCGTTCTAGGATTTTAAAAGTCTCTCCTCGCTCGCGTTCCGCACGGGTTTCGCCCACGCAAAGCATGACATGAAACCCTTGCGAGAGGAGCCCCTCGCATCTTTTACGGACTGAACTATCGGTTTCACCAAAAAACTGTCTGCGCTCTGAGTGTCCAATTAAGACCCAGCGAATATTGAGTTCCTGAAGCATGGGTCCGGAAATTTCGCCGGTAAACGCACCGGACTTTTCGCCGTGTGCGTTTTGAGCGCCAATGGCGAGAGGAAATGGATTTTTCTCAGTCCGATTACGCGCGGTTTGAAGTGAGGTAGCCGTGGGAATCACAAGTGCACGCAGGGCACCTGATTTTAAAAGACCCTCCGCATTTTTTGGTAACGCAGCTTTGGATTGAGCCGACAGAATGTCAAAAAATCCATTAGTCTCAGAAAGACCGTGATTCATTTTCCAGTTACCTGCGATCAGGACGCCCCGAGGCTTTTTCATGGATCTAAGGCCTGGTTTGCTTGAGTTTGTGGGCGGGTCATTCTTAAAATATCAATACCTGGAAGGCTATTGCCTTCGAGGTATTCGAGTACAGCTCCGCCGCCCGTAGATAAATGGTCAAACTTTTCAGCGACGCCGGACTGCTTGATCGCGGAAACAGTATCACCTCCACCTACAACTTTTACGGCGTCCAATTCTGACAAAAATCGAGCGACTTCGAAGGTACCGGTGGAGTACTCGGACTTTTCAAACCAACCGAGTGGTCCATTCCAAAAAACAGTTTTGGCTCCATTTAAAATCTCACAGAATTTTACGATTGTTTTCGGTCCGATATCAAAACCCTCGTTTGTATCCAGGGGTGTCCAGAGCTTGACCTCGCGTGTTTTTGCCTCCCGAATAACTCCGCGCGCGGCTTCGACGTCTTCGGGTTTAGGCTTCTTTGCGCCCGGCGGAATCGGCTCCCCTGTAGCCGCCCCAAAAGCGTGTGCCATAGCTCCGCCAATGAGCAACCCATTGACCTTAAGAAGGAGCATCTGTACCGCCTTAATTTTGTCGGTAACTTTTGCACCACCCAAAACTGCGTAAAACGGTTTTTTTGGAGAGTGAAGGAGGGGATCCAAGAACTTAAGTTCCTTTTCGATTAAAAATCCCATTCCTCGATTTACCATGATCGATGGCACCCCATAAGTCGATGCGTGCTTGCGGTGAGCGGTTCCAAAGGCGTCAGTAATGTAAATATCTCCGAGGCGTGCCAGCTTTTTACAAAAATCAGGATTATTTGATTCTTCGCCCGAATAAAATCTCAAATTTTCGAGGAGGAGCACTTCGCCGCCCTTGAGGCTTTTAGTTCTGAGTTCAATGCCGTCGCCAACGCAATCATCCGCCTGAGTGACTTCGACCCCGAGCAGAGCAGCGAGGCGTTTGGCAATAGGCTCCATCGAAAATTCTGGATTCTTTTTTCCATCAGGACGGCCCAAATGAGAGGCTAAAACAATTTTCGCCCCCTTTTCTATCGCGTACTTAATAGTGGGAATGGCTTCGACGATCCGATTATCGTCTTCGATCGAGCGTTCGCCCGTTTCTGGATCCGCTTTTCCGAGAGGGACATTGAAGTCCATTCGCATGAAAATGCGCTGAGACGTGATCGGAATATCTCGAATCGAGCGGATGGAGGAGTTTTTGTCTTTCTCTGACACGATCACATCCCTTTTTTCATCATATGTCGGGTGACATCAAGCATGCGGGCAGAAAAGCCAGATTCGTTGTCGTACCAAGAAATAGTCTTTACGAAATTTCCATCGAGGACAATTGTGAGATCCGCATCGATGGTCGAGCTGTTTTCGCAGCCGTTATAATCGATCGAAACACATGGATCAGTCGCAAACCCCAAGATGCCCTTCATTGCGCCTTCTGCTGCCTTCTTGAACGCGGTATTGATTTCGTCTTTGGTCGTCGCGCGTTTGAGCTCGCCGGTAAAATCCACGAGCGATACGTTTGGGGTAGGAACGCGAATCGAAAGTCCGTCGAGCTTGCCTTTAAGATGCGGGAGAACTTGTCCCACCGCTTTAGCAGCGCCCGTACTTGTTGGAATTTGAGAAAGCGCAGCTGCGCGTGCTCGCCTCGGATCTTTATGCGGCAAATCCAAAAGCTGTTGGTCGTTCGTGTAGCTATGGACTGTGAGCATGGTTCCGCGAACCACGCCAAACGTATCGTCCAAAACTTTAACCATCGGGGCCAGGCAATTCGTTGTGCAAGATGCGTTCGACACAACCGTGTGCCTTGCGGAGTCATACGCGCTTTCGTTGACTCCCATGCAAAGGGTAATATCTGCATCTTTAGATGGAGCTGAGATGATAATTTTTTTTGCTCCAGCTTTTAGATGAAGCGATGCTTTTTCTTTATCCGTAAAAATTCCCGTACATTCGTGAACGAACTGAGCACCGACGTCAGCCCACTTGAGGGAGGTCGGATCTTTTTCGGCCGTGAGTCTGATTTTTTGATTTCCGACATGAAGAATGTTTCCTTCGATCCGAACTGTTTGTTTGAGAGTTCCGTGAACCGAGTCATATTTAAAAAGATGGGCGAGTTGTTCGGGCTTTGAAAGGTCATTGACTCCGACGATTTCAAACCCGTCGCGTTCAAGAGCTAAGCGGGCGATTTTGCGACCAATTCGACCGAAACCATTAATACCAATTTTGATGGGTTGTGGCATGCGAATCCTATACAACTTGCGGCCTCAGGATTCAACGAAAGAAAAAGCCCCCAAACCTTTACGGCTTGGGGGCTTTTATGCTTTGGGGGAAAGCACAATTAGGATTTTATCGGGTAGCCACGCAGCTAACCGCTAAATCGAGCGCCCGACCATTATTGATTTTTGCTTTTAACGTAGCAATAAACCCAGGATGATCGGCGGGCTGAACCGAGTTTTGGGTGAGTTCGAACCCTTCGCCGAGATACCGAATTCTCTTACCTTTTTGGCGAGCCACTTCGGTAGTGAGTACATCCAAACCACCAATAAAAGTACTATGGTTAATCGTAGCAAATGTCTTCTTTTGATCTAAAGAAAAGCTGATTGCGACGCTATAACTATTGTCAGCGACGTGTTCCAGCTGTCTACAAGACAGGACATGAACTTGACGATCTAAAACTTTCGGCCCGTCCGGAAGTTCGTTTGAGCGAACATTGGATTCACTACTGAGTGAGTTTAACTCATTCAGGATCGTAAAGACGCCTTGGGGATTTCCAGCTGCTTGGAGAACGCTCATTTTTAGACCTGTTTGTGTGTCATGGGCTTTGGTTAGGTTCATTTCCCAAATATTTGGACGGTAATCTAAGCAAATACGCTTCGTGTGATCCGTAAGGGTAAGTACCGCGCCCTTTGCAGAGCGAACAACTCGATTGGATTCGCTGTAGGTTATGTACTCCACGGATCCGCATCCAGCGTTATTGATTTGTAAAACTCCGAAAAATTTGGATTGACCATCAATCGTCAGGATGAGGCCGGTCGGATTGAGGCCCGCGCCATCCCGATGAGTCATGGTCAATTTCACTTTATCAGCTTTCGTATAGACGCCAGTTGCTTTCGATATTTTCATTTCTGCTTCTTGAGTTGGACGCTCCCAATTGGGGTCGTAAATCGCGTGCGCTGGGGCAGAAAACCCAGCTGAAGCGATCAACGCCAGTCCTAAAATAGATATTTTAATAGATTTAAATTTCATAAAAATGCTCCTTGTTGAGTAAATGTATAGCCACAAAATTAAATAATTTATAATTATTAGTTATGATATGAGATCAGTATGATTATTGATAATATCAATCTCAACCATCTCAGGATTTTTGAATGCGTCTATCGCACCCAAAGTATGACTCTCGCATCGAAAGAGCTTCATCTTACTCAGTCCGGCGTCAGCCAGCACATGAAATCTCTCGAAGACGTTTTGGGGCTCACGCTTTTTGATCGGATCAAACAAAGGCTCGTGCCTACTTCTGAGGCAAACGAGCTTTTTAAACGGTCACACGAAATGCTCCAAGGACTTGAGGCCACCATTTCGGATATTACCGGTGGAAAGCAGCATTTGGCGGGTACCGTAGCCATCGGAATGCCGATTGAGTTTGGAAACAATGTGATCATGCCGCTACTGGCTCGCTTTTGTCATGACCATCCGAAGGTTAAGTTTTATCTCCGATATGGCTTTGCAACCGAGATGAGCGATGAAATTCTGAGTGGTAAGCTCGATTTTGCATTTGTTGACGAATTTAAACTTGATTCCAGAATCCAAACTGAAAAAGTTTACGACGAAGTCCTTCAACTTTGCGCTACTACCGAGTTTATTAAGACCGCAAAAAAAGAACGCTCGCGAGAAGATCGGATGTTTTTTGAAAGTCTCGAATATGTCGATTATCAGGAAGGTGAACCCGTTCTCAGAAAATGGTTTGAGCATCACCTCGGTGCGCGAAACCTTAAGGTCAACGTGCGTGCGACCGTGATGGATGTTCAAGGGGTATCTAGACTTATTAAAACGGGTCAGATGGCAGGCGTGCTACCCGGATATCTGGTCGAAAAGCTAAAGAGCGAAGGTAAAAAGATCGAAACCTTCAAAGGAAGTGGAAAAACCGCAAAAAATAAAATTAGTGTGGCCTATTTGCCCGGGCGGTCGACCTCAAATGCTGCGAAAGCAATTTTTAAGTCGCTTTTAGAGTCCGTTCGCGCAAAAGATTAATTCTATGAAAGTGGACCTCATCTCCCATCTCGAAGAAATTCACCAGCTCATGACTCTCCAGGGGGAGAACCCTTTTAAAATTCGCGCGTTTGAAAAGGCGATAAAAAATCTAGCTGGCCAAACGGATTTAAAGGAGCGGGCAAATGAGGGAACGCTGATAGAGCTGGATGGAATTGGCAAGGGGATCGCCGAAGTGATCACCGAGTATTTTAAAAGAGGGAGCAGCAAAGTTCATGACGAGCTTTCACGGTTGATTCCACCGGAGCTGATCGAGCTCACGCGAGTTCAAGGGCTCGGGCCTAAAAAAGCTAAGGAGCTCATTGAGGTTTTAGGAATCAAAACTTTAGGTGAGCTCGAGTATGCTTGCCGTGAAAATCGACTCTTAAAACTCAAAGGATTTGGAGAAAAAACGCAAAAAAAAATTTTAGAAGGGGTAGGTTTTTTAACTCGTAATCAAGGTCGACTTCGCTTAGGGGATGCGCTTTTTTTATCCGATGATATTCGAAAAATTTTGGATCAAGCGCTCAAGAAAAAGGGAGAGTACCAAGTTGAAGAAACAGGAGCGCTCCGGCGCCGACTTGAAACATTAACGGAGCTCTCTTTTTTGATCCAAAATGACCCGGACGCGAAGACCGCCGCTTTACAAAAAAAAGCCTGCGATCAGGCGGTTGCGCATTTTTCTGAAACCGCTCAAATTACGGTACCTATTTCGCTTCACTACGCAAAACCTTCTGAGTTCGGTTATGAGTTTGCCAGGACAACCGCTTCGCCCGATCACTGGAATGCCGTAGGTGCGCCACCAAAAATGGCTGCTTCGGATGAGAAAACTTTTTTTAAGAAGCTCTCGATTCCTTGGATTTCGCCAGAAATGAGAGAGACGGGCGAGGAGATTGAACTCGCAAAGAGTGGAAAGCTCGACGAGGTGCTACCTATGGGTGGGATTCAAGGTGTATTTCATATGCATACAGTGTGGTCAGACGGAAAGCACACTTCCGAGCAGATGGTTCAGGCAGCCAAAAAATTAGGATACCGTTACGTTGGAATTTCGGATCATAGCCAGTCGGCATTTTACGCCCACGGCTTGAAAAGCGGAGATCTCAAGACACAAGAAAAAGAGATTCGCAATTTGCAGGAAAAGTACCCTGAGATTCGTATATTTTGGGGAATCGAAAGCGACATTTTGGCTGATGGCTCGCTCGATTATAATGAAGCGGCCCTTAAGAAATTTGATTTTGTTATCGCCTCAATTCATTCGCGGTTTCAGATGGATAAAAATGCGATGACTGATCGGATTTTAAAGGCGATTCAAAATCCTTATACTCGATTTATTGGGCATATTACTGGGCGGTTGCTTCTCGATCGTGAGGGGTACGCAATAGACATGGAGAAGCTGATTTTAGAAGCGGCAAAGCATGACGTGGCAATTGAGATTAACGCTCATCCGGCTAGACTTGATATTGATTGGAGATGGGGCCCTCAGCTCAGAAAAGCGGGAACACTAGTATCCATAAATCCTGACGCGCATCAAATGGAGGGATTAGAAGACGCCCAGTTTGGAGTGGTCATGGCAAGAAAGGCGCTATTGCCGACGAAGCTAGTACTTAATTCGCGCTCCGCATCTGAGGTCGAAAAATGGCTTCAAAGGAAGTAAATATAAAGCGGATGGGAGAGATTTTAAGGCGGCTCGAGTGCGCCTATCCCGACGCCGAGTGTAGTCTTTTTTATAAAACTCCGTTTCAGCTTTTAATTGCGACTATTCTCTCAGCACAATGCACAGACGAGAGAGTGAACAAGGTGACTCCGTCCCTTTTTGCAAAATGGTCTACACCTCTTGATTTTGCTAAGGCCAAGCGCGCAGATATTGAAAAGGTGATTCAGTCGACAGGGTTTTTTAGAAGCAAAGCGCAGTCGATTCAGGAGGCTTCGCAGGCTTTAGTGGTAAACCACAATGGCAAAGTTCCAGAGGACCTCGAAGAATTGGTTAAGCTCCGAGGAGTCGGACGAAAAACCGCAAACGTTGTTCGGGGAGTGGCTTTTAAGATTCCATCCCTGGTAGTCGATACCCATGTGGGTCGGATCTCTCGGCGGATGGGCTTTACCCGATCCACCGATCCTGTCAAAGTGGAGCATGAGATGGCAGATATTGTTCCTCGCGAAAAGTGGTCAGAATATGCCCATTTATTGATTCAGCATGGAAGAGCCATTTGTACCGCGCGCAAAGCCCTCTGCGAGGAGTGCACTATAGCTAGTCTTTGTCCGAAGGTCGGTTGGGGGTAATCCCAAGAGTGATCGGAGCGGTGAGTCATATTTCTGTTGAATATTCTAATTCCGGCATGTTAAGAACAGTGCATTCATAGTAAGTCACTATTAAGGATATGAACCCGTATGACACCAGATCAACTTAAGAGCAAAATTGAAACTCTTGGCCCTGGCACTCGTGCTGACATTATGGATATGACCGGGACTCAGGATCATTATCAAGCGGTAATTGTTTCTCCGACTTTTGAAGGAAAAATGATGATTGAGCAACACCGCATGGTGCTTGAACTTCTAAAGACCGAAGTCGACTCAGGTGAGGTTCATGCGCTGACCATGAAAACTTTTACGCCTGAGCAGTACAAAAAGCTGGTTGGAAATAATTAATTTAAAAAAGGAAATGAAAGATGACTCATCCCTTGGTTGCAAAAGTCGAAGAAAAGGTAAAATCCAATAAAGTGGTGATCTTTATGAAGGGAACCCCTCAATTTCCACAGTGTGGATTTTCAGCCAAAGCTTGCCAAGTTTTAAAGGCCGCTGGGGCAGAAAAAGTTGAGGGCGTCGATGTTCTTTCGGATGATCCGCTCTGGGAGGCCCTCGAAGATTATACAAAATGGCCGACTGTTCCACAGATTTTCATCGATGGAAAGTTCGTCGGCGGCTGCGACATCGTTACTGAGATGTACGAGCGTGGCGAGCTTCAGCAATTGCTCAAGCACTGATCAGCGCTTGAGCTTAGGTCGAGCGGTAAGCGTTTTTTCTTTTCGCCTTTTTGCTGCGCTCAACAGCTACTTTGTGTTTGCGACCGACTGCGCCTGTCTTATAGGCTGTGGCCATGTCGCGTTTTCTCTTTTTATTTTTCGTGCTTAGTCTTCGTGCCATAGGAGAAAACTCTTAACACGGTAAATGACCGGGTTAAAGAGAGTTCTTTTCTTAAAAGACTGAAGAGCGAGGCACTAGGCATCAGGCCTTGGCGTCAGTTGCAAGTGACAGATGCCCGATGCCTTAATAAGTCTATTTTTTAAACACTCGACCAGGCGTTTAATGGGTCAACTATGACACACTACGTGAATTGGACCGATTCGTCCGTTTAATGGGCTTTGGTGCGGACAAACTTGGCTCAGAACTTGAAGTCTCTTTGAGTACACAAGATTTGGGCGATCGGGTTCACGGGAGGAAACGTGTTGATTCGAAAATTAGAAATTACAAAATTATTGTTTATCTTAGTCATTTTTGTGGGTCAGACGACGCCCGCTCGAGCGGAATGGGATTTCATTCCTCAGGTTAAAAATGGATTTAAAAGAGGGGCCGAATCGCTAAAAAAATCTCCAAAAGCGAAAGGGGCCGCAGGTTTATTCGTTACAGGGTTAAATGCCGTTCTTGCGGCATGTGGTAGCTCGGGTAGCGACCCAGGTGGTGGTACTCAGCAGCCACCCATACAACTGCCAAAACCCCAGGGGCAACTTTCTTGGAATTGTAATACTGATCCACACGACGGTTATCGCATCCATCAGTCAGAATCTTCTGGAATCTATCCCAGAGGTAACGAACTTATGGAAATTCGTCACGGCGGCACTTGTGATCCGGCGCAGATTTCTAACGTACCTATTACCGGTTTGACCGAAGGTAAGCAATATTTCTGGATAGTTACCGCAATTCGAGATGATGATGTGGGAGGCGTTTCAACCACGGTGGAGAGTGGCAATTCGAATGAGGTTTCGGAAGTCGCTCCAGCACCGTGAGCAGGCTGAGTATTTAAGCCCAGATGCAGGGGTAAGGAAGGGGGAAAACCTTGAGAAGCCAACTCGTTTCAAAATTTTTTAGACTTTTTCTGCTGAGTTTCTTTCTATCTCCTTTATCTTTTGCTTTGGAAGTAACCAGAATTTGTTCGAAGGATGCAGGCAATACTCGATACCTAAAAGTTTATAAGTATGCAGACGCATCTTTTCGCGTTGAAGAGTGTGATTTGGCTAAAGTAGATGACATTTCTTGCCAGGATGTTAAGGGTTTTAATAAAGATGGTGCTCCGAGCGTAGGAAACCCAGCAATGACCTTGTCTTTTGCGCCCGTCGAATCGCCCAGATTTGAAATTGAACTTGTAAAGCGCGTATTTAAACCGACTTTGGTCGGTACCAAAAAGCAAAAAAGAGCAAAAACCGCGACTTCCAATTTTAGCGTTAAATATATTTATCAACTAATCAATAATGGCAGACCTAGTCGGGATTGCAATATTTACGATGGAAATTTTGACCCATTTGTCGATCAACTTCGAAAAGAGATTGAATCGCTGGATAGCAGTGAAAATCTCGAAGCAAAAGTTCATTTTTTGAAAAAAGTTTCTGAAGTTGAAATTGAAAAGCATTCTGAATTACCCAATCACTCCTTTGTCAATTCGGAAATATGGTATACGCGCACGAAAGGTGGATTCTTTATTGGTGATTTTTTGATGCATCAACCCAATGAAGCTAGATCCGCCCAACCGGAGCAGACGCAATAATTGCAGCCCCCTCGCATCCTCGAATCATTTGAGTTACGCTCTATTGCGTGACAGATAAAAAGACCCTTTCGAAAATCAAATCCGGCGTTTTTTCACGTGGCTTTGCACTAGCCCGGGCTTCAGTCGAAGCGGGTGCGATGGCTGCGACCCACGTCGTCGGAAATATGTTCGCTGATCCAGAACAGCAAGGTGAGCGATTAAAATCTCTACTGTCCTCTCAAATGAAATTAGTGAGTCGCGAACTGGGCGAACTCAAGGGCAGTCTCATGAAATTAGGCCAGATGCTTTCTATTTATGGCGAGCATTTTTTGCCGCCCGAGGCCAACGCTTTTTTAAAATCTCTCCAGAGCCAATCGCCCCCGCTTGAGTGGCCCGCAATTGAAAAGGCTCTGAATCGCCACCTTGGCAAAGAACGCCTGGGGCTTTTAGAAATTGACCACGAAGCCATTGCATCGGCCTCACTTGGGCAGGTCCATCGCGCGCGCCTCAAAACGGGTGGCCCCTGGCTTGCGATGAAAATTCAATACCCCGGTGTCGATTCGGCGATCGATGGAGATCTTAAGGCTTTAAAGACTTTATTTTCAATTGCTAAAATTGTTCCTCGCAGTCCCAAGCTGGATCAACTTTTTGAAGAGGTGAGGACCATGCTTCATCAGGAAGTGGATTACGAGGGCGAGCTAATGCATATGCAAGAGTTTCGAAAGGCTCTTTTAGAAGATTCGAGATTTATCATTGCAAAACCGGTACCTGAATTTTGCACTAAGCGAGTACTAACAATGATGCTCGAAGAAGGACATAAAGTCGACAGTGCCGAGGTTCGCGCGCTTTCGCAGGACAGACGCAATTCCATCGCATCGGCAGCTCTCGAGCTCTATTTTAGAGAGTTATTTAAACTCAAAATGATGCAAACGGATCCTCATTTTGGAAATTACCGAATCCGGACCGGGGATCGATCCGATCAGCTGATTCTTTTTGATTTTGGCGCGGTCAGAAAATTTAATGACCAGTTTTTGGGACCCTATTCGGACCTCATCCGAGGAGCGCTCTACCGTGACAAGGCTCTTTTGATTCGGGCGGCAGGCAAGCTCGGTTTTATTTTGCCCGAAGATCCCGTTACTCTTCACGATCATTTTTTTGATCTCTGCTCGCTCATCATGGAGCCGTTTTCAAGGCCTGACACACCAGGTGTGAGTCACGAATGTTTTGATTCGGATGGAAATTATATTTGGGCTAAGGGAGATCTCCCCAAGCGCGTTGCAAAGAAGGCAGGTGATATTGTTTTTAGTTATAAACCGCATTCCCCACCGCCCGAGTGTGTGTTTTTGGATCGTAAAATGGGTGGAATGTTTGTTTTTATGTCAGTCCTAGACGCTAGAATTAAAGCGCGGTCTATTTTAGAAAAGTACCTGGACCTCACTCATTGACATCCGTTTTCTTCGTGGCAAACTCAATGGCATGCCAACCGTACTGCACCGCCTATCTCGCTGGGCGGATATTGATCCGGATGCCCCTGCTCAAGGATATAAAAAAGAAGGCCGTTGGAAACATATCTCGGTCAAAGAGTACCGGGATCGCATTTATCATCTAGCGCTTTTTCTTGAGTCTCGTGGAATGACCTCTAAGGACATCGGATGCATTTTAGGATTCAATAGCCCGCAGTGGGTTCACATGGATCTGGCGGTGCTATTGCTCGGTGGAAAGTCGACTGGGATTTACCCTAATTCGACCCCGAAAGAGATGACCTTTATTTTAAATCATACCGAAGCCAAGGTACTGGGAGTGCAGAATAAGAGTTTTTACGAAAAAATTTTGGAGGGCAATGCTGGAAAGCTTCCGTCGCATGTCGCCCTAGTGATCTTTTTTGAAAGTATGGCCACCCTTCCGGTGGGTGCGGTGGCCTACGAAACGGCTTTGACTGAGGGGCGAAAAATCGCAAAGGAAAAAGGTTCAAAAAAAATTCCGGATTACCTAGAAAATATTGACCCGCACTCGGGCGCTTTTATGATTTACACATCGGGGACGACCGGAAACCCCAAGGGTGCGATGGTTTCGCACGATAATATGGTTTTTACGGCGGATGCAGTAAGCCGCCATTGGCGCTTACCTATGGCGAGCGGTTCTTTATTTTCATTTTTACCTCTTTGTCATATCGCCGAAAGACTACAAAACGTCGGTGTGGGAATTTCTCAGCATTTTCCGGTGAACTTCGCCACGAAGATGGATGCGGTTTCGGCGGAGCTGCCTGAGGTTCAGCCCAAGCTTTTACTCAGTGTTCCCCGCCTTTGGGAAAAAATGATGGAAACAGTGCTATATAAAATAAAAAAAATGCCAGACCATCGCAGAAAGTTAGCGACCTGGGCGCTCGGAGTAGGGGCGAAAAAAGCGGAGGCGCGGTATTCGGGCAAGTATTCATTGCCCACGGATTATATTCAATACCTTGCCGCCGATCGATTAGTGCTTTCTAAAATCCGTAATCAGATGGGGCTTGGCCAGTCGCAGGCCTTGGCCTCGGGTGCCGCGGCGCTGGCCCCTCATATTTCAAAGTGGTTTAGATGTTTGGGTTTGGAGATTTTAGAAGATTACGGTCAGACTGAGTCCACAGGCGTCGTTTGTATGACGGAACCAGGAATCGAAAGTTTAGGAACAGTCGGCAAACCCGTTAAACCGATTGAAGTGGAAATTGCAGAGGATGGCGAAATTCTGTGTCGCGGTCGCAACGTATTTAAGGGCTATTATAAGGATGAAGCGGCTACCACTGCCGCGCTCGAGGGCGGTTGGCTGCGTACGGGTGATTTGGGCGAAATCACGGAGCAGGGCTTGATTAAGATCAGGGGACGTAAGAAAGAAATTCTCAAAACATCGGGTGGCAAAATGATCGCACCGCTCCCTATCGAAGAGTCTCTCAAGGCTTCCGAAATGATCAGTCAGGTTTGCTTAGTGGGTGATGGCAGAAAATATATTTCGGCACTTATTACCTTGAACGATCACACCTTGGGACACGCCAAATTGAAAGAGGGCTTAGTCATAAAAGATCCTGAAATCCTGGCCGAAATTAAAAAGAAGGTCGATGAGATGAACGCAAACCTCGCCTCTTACGAACAGATCAAAAAATTTTCAATTCTCTCACGCGAGTTTTCGATTTCAGATGGAGAGATGACTCCAACGCTAAAGATGAAGCGCGCCGTGATTGAGTCCCGCTTTAAGGATGTAATTAATCAGATGTACAGTGGGCC
>CAYJBA010000023.1:0-14676 GCA_964367865.1 uncultured Bacteriovoracaceae bacterium
GGCGACCTACGCTTTACGAAAGCGTTGCTCTACCAACTGAGCTACATCGGCACCTTAGTAATTACTGATTTATTTCAACAGCTTGTAACAGTACATCAAATATCAGTCTACAAAAAAAACGCCATCCCAGCAGAGCTGGGACGGCGTTCAGTAAATACTAAAACTGACCAAGACTTAGCGGATATCAGCTCCGTGTGGAACTTTGAACTTCCAAGTCTTAACTGATTCGCCAGTCTTTCCGTCGATCTTAACGACATGACCCGACTGATAGCTAGAAGCGAAAACAAAGCTATTGTCTGGAGAGCCTTTGAGCTCATGTCCGTTTAAAAAATCAGCCGGAAGGCCGTGACCAGGAGTTAAGCGCTTGAATAACGTGAGTTTGGCTGGGTTTTTTGGATCGATATTCCAGATTGATATATTACCTGGTACGGCTACACCATCCAGGAACTTTCTGAAATTACCTTCACCGGCAAAAAGTCTGCCGTGTGCAATCCAGTTGTCCGATACTCCCTCTAAAACCCCATCATGTCCGTCTGCGGCTTTAGCTTTGCGAAGTACAGCGGTTGCAGTCTTTTTCGCAGTATCAACCAGCCAAACAGAAGCTTCGGATTTACCTTTGACACCTTGATTGGCTTCCTGAGTCACATTGGTATAAAACTGAGTATCATTAATCCAGCGAATCGTGTGAGTATATGCGCCGCCCATTTTCTTTGCGGTGTCTTTCAACTTGATCGTGTCTTTGTGTTTAATTTGACCTGTAGCTGCGTCCATGGTCCAGGTGGTGACTTCGTCTCCATTGATCTGATATTGAGTCGAAGCTCCCAGTGTTCCCGATGGATTTGGATACAATCCATGAGGACCTTTAAGACTTGGGTTGGTGCCGACAGCAACGAACTCTAGTTTGGTGGTATCAAATACTCTGAGTCTGTTGTTGTGGAGTTCGCTGAAGTAAACCCACTTGTCGTCATCCGACTTGTTGGTGCCGTGACCTTCTTGGACGAATGGATCAATCTTTGTACCTTTGGGGCGGCAGCAATAAGCATTGCTCTTGTCTTTTGACTTAGCAGGAAGATCTTCGACCGTTTTAATAATTTTTACAGTCGGAACCTGTGCATCATTCCAAGTCACATCGCCAACGAGTAAGCGAAGCGGAAGCTTATCGTTTCCGGACATCGTCACGTAAACGCGAGCCTTATCTGATGAGAAAACGATATGAACAGGCTGTCCAGCAATCGGACCGCCTTCGATCGTGGTAAAAGGAAAATAAAATTCTTTATCCTTATCCAAATCGACCATACCAATTGCGCGACCTTCGGGGCCCGCGTCTTTATCGTCAGCATTAATATTTAAAAATGCCATAACGTTCTTCGGAGCATCCGCTTGAGCAAGATTTAATTTGCTCAGGTTAATAACTACCGAAATCGCCAAGACTGACATGATCACCATTTTCACTGTTAATAATTTCATTTTTATCTCCATATATCGGGCCATTGTACATCGTGTAACTTCCGTCAAAACCCGCGCGTGGACATTGGAATGGGTTTCCAACCCCCACGATCGAATTTTATTACTAAAAACCTATTCTTTCTCAAGTTTTATCGAGATACAAGTCTTAATCAAATTTTCTGGTTTTTATAAAACGAAATTCCCTAGATTTAGTTAATGTAGAATACTGCATTATTAAAAATTTGACGCTGACCCAACCATTACCTAACTTAAGTTCTTGTATCGTAGTCAAAGTCAATGGGGTTCATGTTAATGATTTCCATAATTTGTGCCTGGTATCTGGGATTTATTCCTGAGATATTTTTTATAAAACTTGCCAGCTGTGCTCTTACCGTTTCGACCTCTGACTGAGTACTCAAATTGGTACTCATTGTGAGAGGCCTGCCCTCAATCCAGCTCGCCATTCCAAGGTGGTCTAGCGTCGCATTTAGCGAACAGATCCGACCCGATTTCGAAGTAAACTCAAAACCATAGTTATTTGTTTTTCCTTTAAAAATTAATCGTTGGATGGGTGAGTTGTAGTCTCGAGATTCGAAAGCCGGCTGAAGCATTGCCGCAGCAAATTCTAAATGAAAGTGGCTCTGAATAGCTGCGCGAGTCTCTCGACTGGGCTCGAGAAACTCAACCCCCGCTACTCCTTGAGATAGGTAAACCATTCGACTCTTGATTGGAATCATGATTTGCCCGATTTTAAGATACGAAGGAATCCTAGGCGTAACTTGTCTATTGATTTGTGAACCTAAATAAACCCCAGCGCCCAATTCTGCCAAAGTTTGAATTGGGAAATCCGTTTTTGTGAGTCCCGCATAACCGAAATAGATCGAAGGGCGAGAATATCTAATGTCTATTCTGGGAACCCTTCGCGCTCGCACTGCCTCAGTCATGGTGTTGTCCTCTGGGTTTTCACAAAAGGGTAAAATCTCGAAGTGGATATCTTTTTTTCCCACATTGACTCCTTATTGTTAATTCTGTCTTTCTATTCATTTTATCAGGATAGATTTTGATTAACAAAGGGCAAGAATGGCTACTAGCGCGGATTTTCAACTATTTATCGTAATATCAGTGAGTTAATAAATGCAAAGTTCGTTCAAAGATTATTAAAAACGTGTCTCATGCCAGAGTCATATCTGGAGTGGTTACTTTAAAGAAGCGAGCTGATCTTTCGCGTCCAGCCGTTCTAGCTCCGCAAAGCCACCAATTAAAGTCTCATCTGCAAAGATCTGAGGAACTGTCTTTAGCTTAGACAACTTATAGAGCTCCTCCCATTTGGCATCGTCTCTGATATCAAACTCGATTTCTGTAAAAGTAATCCCCCTCTGCTTAAGTAAGGCCTTCGCTCTCATGCAGTAAGGACAATAATTAGTGGTATAGACCTTAATGACTTTAGGCATAAATCCTCATTTAAGCTGGAATTCGATTCCGGTCGCCTCTTTAAGATAGGTCTCTAAAAAGGTCCGCAGTTCGATCTTTTTTGTCTTGTCGTCAATCCAAGTTCCCGATTTTGATTCGAAATCAAAATGGTACGCAGTTCCTTTCGCAGCAAGCGCAAGCCAAAGTTGTCTCACCGAGGGCTGCGCGCTCAAAATACAACGCGAACCATCTCCTAACGTAATGGTCATCGCACCTAAGGACTGCAGACATTCAGCGACGTCCGGGTCAACATCTTCGAATCCTTTTTCAATCCGGTCATAAGTCGCTTTGAGGTGGGATCTGAATTCAATCTCGTCCATACAGCTATTGCTGATAGCACCTTCAGCGGTTAAAATCGACCCCTATGACTACCGAACTCTGCCCTTGCGGCTCAAATCATGCGATCGTCTCTTGTTGCCTACCTATGATTCAGGGAAAAAAGCATCCTCAGACAGCTGAGGAGCTTTTGAGGTCACGCTATACCGCGTTTACCCGAGGCGATGTTGACTATATTTTTGATACCCACCACACCCGGACGAAAGATCAGATTAGCCGGGACGATATTGAGCAATGGTCCCGAGAGTCGACCTGGAAAGGTCTAAAAATTCTGGAGTCAGAAGGTGGAAAAGAAGCAGACACGAGTGGGACCATCGCCTTTTGTGCAGAATACGAAACAAAGGGCAAAAATCACGAGCATTTTGAACAAAGCCTTTTTGAAAAAGAGAATGGCAAATGGAAATTTGTGGATGCCCAGGCTTTAAAGCCAGGACCAATCAAGCGCACTGAGCCCAAGACCGGGCGTAATGATCCTTGCCCGTGTGGGAGTGGAAAAAAGCATAAGAAATGTTGTGGCTGAAAGACCTGGCATCCGGCATCGGGCAGCCGTCCCTGGCATCCGCTTCTGGATCGGGCATCGGTGGCCTCTTTAGCAATGAGTGAGCTTGTATAATGACGCTCCGAGGTGATCGGCGCTACACTTAAGAACATTGAGCTGCTCAAGGCTGATAATCGCTTGAACCTCTCGCAGAGATCCCAATGCAATCCGATAGAATTTCATCCGATCTTTATGCGTTGGCTTAGCCGAACCTTCTGCTAAATTGAGAGCAATGCTGCTGGAAGCTCGCATCAGTTGATCTCGCAAATGAAACGGCAAACTTACTTTCTTGCACTGTTGGTAAAAATCTAACGCTAATTGATAAGTCCTGAATTTTTGTAACATCTGAAGTTTCTCCTTTTGTTTATTTTTTAAATTTTCAAGCCCTACACACGGGTAGGGGCTTGAAAATTTAAAAAATAAACAAAAGGAGAAACTTCAGATGTTACAAAAATTCAGGACTTATCAATTAGCGTTAGATTTTTACCGGCAGTGCGAGGACCTAAAAGTTCCCGTTCATTTTCGGGATCAGCTTAAACGTGCAGGTTCAAGCATCGTCCTCAATCTGGCTGAGGGCTCGACCAAACCGA
Source organism: uncultured Bacteriovoracaceae bacterium (assembly GCA_964367865.1). Lineage (GTDB taxonomy): Bacteria > Bdellovibrionota > UBA1018 > UBA1018 > UBA1018 > CAYJBA01. The sequence goes on from CAYJBA010000023.1 coordinate 4,381, forward strand.
CCGAAAAAGATCGCAGACGGTTCTATGCTATTGCACTAGGTTCTTTTCGAGAGACCCAAGCAATATTGCAAATGACTCAAAACCACGCTCTTCTCGATCATTCTGACCATCTCGGTGGTTGCCTCTACAAGCTCAGCCGAACCTGACCCAGATGCCTGCACCAGCCTGGCAGATTGTCTGACTGCCAGGCTGCCTGGATCGGCATTCACAAGATAAACACCTGTCTATCCCTTATACGAAGAAACGCCCTTCGCACTCCGCTACCCAAATAAATCATTTCACACCTACTTCCTGAAAATCATGTGCCTTTATCCTATTTTTCTAGCTCCCTTGACCCGTTGGCAGGGTCTATGCAGACATCCCCCCTTGTGTTGGGCTGTTTAACCCACTTGTTGTGTTGAAAAAATGTTCGTGGAGATGACGTGGAGGTTATCGTTATGTTGAAGAAGAATCGTTTAATGACATTTGTTGCTCTTATTACTCTTATGGCCCCAATCGCTGTGGGCTGCGGAAAACCAACTACTCGCATTATTGCCGGCGGAAAAGCTGCAAATATGGCCATAGACTGCGGAACTCAATTGCCCGGCGTATTAGTCGATTTAGCTGGCGTAGAAGTCGATGAAAATGGCCTTGCCCATTTCACTTGGCAAAATGATGAGTTTAATCCTCACAACTATAAAATATTTCTTTGTAACCCAAGCACAAAGCAAGGTTTTGAATATGTTTCTGTGACGGATACTGCGGCATCAGGTTATGTTGCTAAGTATGTATCCGATGGACAGGTCATTAGCGGTGCAAACGTGCGTCTACAAAGTGGAAGCGTTTCTATACTCAATTTTGATGTACCGGATGCTCGCGCAGCCGACATCGATCACTTGACTGTATACATTCAAGCAATTTAATTTCTCTAAAATTTCCGTCTTAGACAAAAAATCTAAAAAAGCCAGGAACCTCGCCTCCAAGGTCCCTGGCTTTTTCTATTTAATCAGTTGGAAATCCCAAGGTATTACGAACAGATTTAAGTTCAGTGAGCCCTACATCGACCGGAGCAAAACTCGAAGTACGAGCATGGATATGAAGCAAATCTCCCGCTCTGAGCCTCACCTGGTCTGACTGCTCCGGCTTAACATCGACCGGACACTTGATCGAAGCCACTTGCCCAAAAAATTCTTCTGATGATTTTAAAAGTCCGAGTTCTTTGAGGGCGGGTGGTAAATAGACTTCGCCCCCAAGTACTTTCCTAAATTCTGCCTCGGTCCTCATCGAATGGATCAAAAATTCGCCATCACAACCCAGCGCAGCCTTCATTACAGCAGTAGGCAAATCGATTTCGATATTGCCCGCAGCTTTGTCAAGGTCTTTCAAAGTCACTCTCAAATGACCGTAGTGAAGCGAAAATTTTCCGGCGCCAGGGCTCGTAACTTCATCAATCGAAACCGTCGTGTAGGGTGGAAGATCCAATTTAAATAATGGGAAATCCAGTCGAACTCTTCCGTTTTTTCCAGTCCGCACCCAATCGCCTGCACGAAGTACGGTTTCACCACCCATTTTGCTCTGTCTCTGATGCCTCAGTAAGATTACATCGCCGCTCAAATGTTGAGTCAATCCCGTAATCCTCAAGGCGCTCACACTTCTATGCCTGGGATTCACAGCAAAAGCTGGAGAAAAACCAAAATTCGAATAGACGCTTAAAATTACAAATAAAAAAATAACGGCTGAGCTGTGATTAAATTTAGGCATGATCTGAGATTGTACCAGAAAGAGTTTCACGAACAATCCTTCTGTAAAACTATTAGACACCTCGAAAGTTAATAACAGAAAATATTTTACTGAATTCCAAACCAAGAGGCCAAACTACTCCATCTGAGCTATAAGCGACCACAAAGTCACTAAACATCTGAAATAAAGCAATATTTTGCATTTTTTGAGACTCCTTCGGCACTAATATTGCTCAGTTACTAGGTGGGAAAAAGATGTCGTGAAAACCTATAGATATGCAGCTTATTTAGGACTCTCTTGGTTCGCGCTGGTAGGTTTATCTCCCTATGCGAATGCGAACATTTGCTCTTTGGACCCCGAGTCTCAAGTATTTTTTTCGACGCGAGAAATCCGCGGCAATATTGAAATATCTGCCTGTGAATTTGCGAAGTCCGAAGTCTCAAAGCTGCCCCTTTACCGCCATGCTGTTGCTCAAAAATGCAAAACAATCGCTAGTTTTCCAAACACTGAATTGAGCCAGGTTTCAAATCACGAAAATTTGATTGTCATTGGTGACTACCTGCTATTAATCGTCGGGACTGGCGTCGGCTATGGAGGGATTCCTAAAGAAATTAGACCTGTCCTGGCATTTTTGAAAAAAGAGCACCTGGTTAAAGATTTTTTGATCCTATTAAAAAATAAGATCAGCAAAATAGGCGTTGGAAAAAATTTCAGTCTAATAAATTTGATTCAGGAGCTTAGGCTAACAAAAACTGTACTCAAAAATCTGGCGCCTTTAATTGCTTCAAATGGTACTTACTATGCCTCCTTAATCAGATTCGTTAATGACGAATGGAAAAATCGGGTTGAGAGAGCAGAAAATATTTCTGGCTCTTCACTGCTCATTAGAAAGAGCCTCAATAAGCAGAGTCTAATTCCATTTTCTGGCTGTTTTAATGTAGATCTGTCGCCAAGCGAAATCGAAATTAATATAAATTCAATTGCGGATCTCATAGAAATCAATCGATCGAGCTCCAATGCTGGGTCTAATTCAAAATCAATTTTTGAATCTAAAAAAATAGAACCATCAGAGATTAGCGCGGAAACCTCTCAGACTGCTCTCCCCCTTTTAGATTAGTTGAGCACTTAATGCCCACTGACCTTGGTCTGAGGCCTTGCGTTCCAAAGTAATAGCATCAGCAGGCTTCCGATGAGTGAGAATCCGATCATGCTCGGACCCCATGCACCCCATCCATACTTTTCGAGTAACCACCCCATACCGAGACCCACGGCGGAACCCCCGATATACTGCATTCCATCAAATAGTCCAGCGGCCGTTGCTGCTGCTTTTTTACCGCCAAAGTCCATGGACGCGGTTCCGGATAACATGGAGTGCACGATGCTAATCGCAAACGAGTTGAAAACAAATGCCGCAATCACGGCGTTTACACTGGGCGCTCTCCAAATCACTGCAAGACAAATAACCTGAGTGGCGTAACCCCAAAAAGCCATGGGAGCCCGTCGACCTTTAAAAACCCAGTCCGAAAAAGTTCCAGCGCAAATTGCCCCTAAAATCCCGGCGATCACCACTGCTCCTGCTCCTTTTTGAAATACAGAAGATTCTAGTGGAAGCTTTTGAAACTCGAGCATGTACCGCGGAAACCACTGCTCAAACCCATGTCTAACAAAGCCAGTGCAAAACTCAGCAAATGCAATAGTGAGCGTCACAGGGTTGGTAAAAACTTTTTTCATCACATAACTGACACTGACTTTTTCGCGGTCACCACTTGAGGCATCCTGAACGTCCAGAGCATTTAACCCACAATGCTCAGGTCCGTCCTGAACCACTTTATAGGTCATAAAAGCCATAAATGCGATCACGGCAGCGGGAATAAAAAATACCCACTGCCAATCCATAAATGCCAGAACAGTACCCCCAATAAAAAAGATCAGGGCGCGACCACTTTGTATCATCGAGCCAAAGATTGCGGAAAATACGCCACGCTCGCTAATATGAAACCAACTGGCATTTACTTTAATGAGAGAGAGCGCGCTAAAGGATTGAAAATAGGAGTTGAGTGACCAGACCGTGGCAAAATAGGTCAATAGTAAGGTCCCTTTTCCTAAAAATCCAAAATAAGCGCCAAATCCAAAGAGGAGATTAAATACCACCGCCCCAGTTGCGCCAATCAACATCGCGCGACGTCCACCGATCTTGTCCGCGATCGGGCCATTAAACATAGCAGAGAGGCCATAGACTAGGAGGGCGGAACTGATGATTGCGCCAATTTGAGTTTTGTCCCAACCATAAGTTGTCGATAATGATTTATTTGCAAATGAAAGATTGTACCGGCCCATATACATTGCCGAATAAGTGAGGCCCAACGTCAGCCAGTTCATTGCACGTCTTTGTCTAAAGCGATCTGTATGATTGAGTTTTAAACTCCTACTTGAAGCTACTGCCCTTGCCATTTGTTCCTCTATTTCTTAGCCTCTGCGATTTCTACAATTTTAATTTGCGAGCCATCCACCGAAAGCGCGCGCTTGCCGCGCACCATCGCAATTAATTCTTCGCCCGCTAAAGCGGCAGCCGCTGAAGATAGGATCCCAGCGCGAACGAGATCATCAGATGTCGCAGCGGGTGTTCGAATCAAAGGTAAGTACTGTGCGCTCGCGATCAAATGACGATCTGTTAAATGGTGCCGGTCCGCTAGAATTCCCACGTAACATTTAAGTAAATCCAAAACCTGCATTTCTTCTGCCGTCGGAATAGGCGATTTTGGTGTTTTTGGTAAAACTAAATCCTCGGATTCGGAGGCTCTTTTCAATGCCGCTAATATGGCTTCTCCGCTGGATTTGAGTTCGCCCTTGTTGAGTCCTCGAAATTGAGCCAGATGCTCCATATCCTTGGGCCTCACGTGGGCAAGATCCATGAGAACAGTATCATCCGCAATCCAGCGTCTGGGGACGTTGACCGCCTTTACCCGGTCTTCGCGCCAACGCACCAATTCAATTAAAGCTGAATATCCCCTCTTATCGATTCGACCACTTTTCGCGAGCTTTTGAGCTATGTCCTCAGGAGCAACATCGTAGTTGGAGGGATCTTCCCATTTTGACGAAAGTTCTAACCCCCAGGCGCGGCGGTTCTGCTTTTCAAGTTTTTCCAAAAGCGTTTTTCCCAGCTCAACGAGATAAATGACGTCCGCGTGCGCATACTCAATGAGCTGCTCGGGCAATGGCCTTGCGGACCAATTGGTTCGGGCATGTCCTTTTTTTATATCAATATCTATAACGGATTTGAGGAGCTTACCCAAACCCACTCCCTCTCCGTAACCCAGGAGGGAGGCGGCAACTGCGGTGTCTAACGTCGGTCGAGCGACCATTTCAAAAGATGTATAAAGGCACTCCTGATCGCCCTGAGCCGCATGTACGATTTTTAGTATCGAAGCGTCTCGCAAAATATCTAAAAGCGGTTCGATCCCCTTGTCGTACCCGCCTCGGGGCCCGTGATTAAAATTCTTTTTAAAAGCTCGCGCGTCGACAAGCCAAGATTTTTCGTCAGTCGCAATCTGCAAAATTTCAACGATGGGATAAAACGTTGATTCACGAATAAATTCTGTATCAAAAGCAATATGGTCGTGGCCCTGAAGGGCCTTGGCCAAGTCCTGAATTTCAGCTGCGGTCGATAGTAGTCCGGTATGTGCCTTCATTTATGCTGATCATCGAACGGCCTTCGTGAATTAACGAGGACCTCCGCCTTGGCGAGGACTCTGATTTTGATTCGGTTTTTGGTCTCTTCCACGGCCAGGGCCTGCATGTTCTGCATCTTGACCGTAAAGAGCGCCATCGATCATTAAAAAGCCGGGCTCATGACCACGGCCCTTGGGATTCATATGAATCCAATGAATTATTGCTCCAGCAGGAGAGGGCGGATAAGGGCCCGACTGCGCAGTTGAGGTAATGTAATCTCCGCACGCTTCGACAACCATGCCCTCACGGACATCGGGGAGAGCGCCAAAATCGGAATTGTAAATCACTTCTATCGCATCTTCTCGTTCACGCCCAATTTGAATTTCAAAATGTTCATGGCCATTGCGATCCGGATAAATATAGACAACGTTTCCTTTAACGTGGGCCCGTTCTCTAAATTGATTAGGGGTGGTTCTTCTCCAATGAAGAGCCTGCTGATTATTGACTTCTAGATTTTTTCCGTATGCAGGGCAATTCGGAACGGCGTTGCCGGCAAAGCCACTTGCAGTCCAATATAGCGTTAGTAAAAAGAGCCCTAGAAAACGAGTTCCTGTAGCCTTCATCATAATCCCCCAATGAAAAGCGGTTATTTAACGCAGAAGGCGAATATCCCGCCCCTAGCGCTTTTTCAAGGGAAACTCTGATAAAAAACAATTTAATTAAGCAACTTCGGATCCGGACGAACTTCCGGCTTTAACGCTCTGCACCGAAAATACGCGGATCCTGACTTTCGCCGTCGGACCCACCAGAATAAAGTCAGTCTTATCCTGATCTTGTTTAAAAATGTTGATTGCGTACTCAGCAATGACCTTAGCTGCCTGCGCTTCGGTCTGCTTAAAGGTCTCGATGCGGATTTTGGATTTCATCCATTGAAGCCCGTGGAGTTGAATCTCAGGCCTTAAAAACGGCTTAGACAGGAGGTCTTCGACATAATCGCCAAACTCCTCGTCCTCTTCGGCTTCTCGCGCTCGGTATTCTTGAACCTTAAGAATGGGATCTTCGCCCGCTTTAAGTGCATCTTCAACGACTACAATTTCGGCTTCGTCAGAAAAGTACTCAACAAGAACGGGGGCGTCCTTATCAAATCGAATGACAAGCGCTACGGTGCCTTCTTTCATTGGATGTCTACCTAGTCCGCTGTACTCCGGCCACCCAATGCTCTTAATACCTTTTCGGACAAGTGGGCTCGGGCCGTAAACCGCTTAACAGTTGAGGGGTCGGGGCCGACACAGTTCTCTGGAATTCCTCATCGAAATAGTGCAGATTGGGGCCCAATCTTATGGAAACCGCGCTGACTACCGCACTTAGAAAAGAAGTCTCCCGCCGCAGAACATTTGCGATCATTTCGCATCCGGACGCCGGTAAGACGACTTTGACCGAAAAGCTCTTGCTCTACGGTGGCGCGATCCATCTTGCGGGCGCCGTTAAAGCCAAGGCCAATCAGAAAAATACGACGTCAGACTGGATGGAAATTGAAAAACAGCGTGGAATTTCGATTAGCTCAAGCGTACTTCAGTTCGAATACGCGGGCGCGCAGATTAATTTGCTCGATACCCCTGGTCACAAAGACTTTTCAGAGGACACCTATCGAACACTGACCGCTGCCGATGCCGCGGTCATGCTCATTGACGCGGCAAAAGGCGTCGAACCTCAGACGCGAAAACTTTTTGAAGTTTGCCGCATGCGCGGCATCCCGATTTTTACATTTATGAATAAGCTCGATCGCCCATCTCGCGAGCCGCTGGACCTCATTGACGAGTTAGAAAAAGTTTTAGGAATACGATCTTGCCCCATGAGCTGGCCCCTCGGTACCGGCGATCGTTTTCGAGGCGTTTACGATCGGCGCGCCGGAGAAGTTTTGTTTTTTCAAACAGAGGGCGAGGCTAACGTTAAAGGAAAACTTCAACCAAAAAAGGTTTCAGATATTAACGATCCTCTATTTACCAAACTCATGGCCGGCCCGAGCGGCGATCTGGAAGAGGGCAAGCTTTTACACGACCAGCTCAAGGCTGAACTCGAGCTTTTAGAAGTTGCGGGCGACGCGTTTGATCTGGATGAGGTTCTAGCCGGAAAATTATCACCCGTTTTTTTTGGAAGCGCGATGAACAATTTTGGTGTTCAAAGGTTTTTGGAACACTTTATCACTATTGCTCCTCCTCCAGTTGCCCGCAATACTACTCAGGGCCCGATTGAACCCACATACGATAAATTTTCAGGTTTTATTTTTAAGATCCAGGCCAATATGGACCCCGCTCATCGAGATCGCGTGGCATTTATGCGCGTTTGTTCGGGAAAATTCGTTCGTAACATCACCGCCAAACACGCGCGGCTTAAGCGCGACTTTAAGCTTTCAAAGCCTCTTCAGTTCTTTGCTCAGGAGCGTGTTGTAGTCGAAGAAGCTTGGCCGGGCGATATAGTCGGATTGCTGGACACAAGCGGTGATTTAAGAATTGGGGTCACGCTTTGCGAAGGAAAAACTTTTGAATACGAAGGAGTGCCCCGTTTCTCGCCCGAACATTTTTCTGGAATAACGATCCTAGATCCGATGAAACGCAAGCAGATGAAAAAAGGCCTCGATCAACTCTCCGAAGAAGGCGTCGTTCAAGTTTACAAGCAGCGCGATTTCGGTGACCGCGACCCAGTGCTTGGCGCGGTCGGAGCCCTTCAGTTTGAAGTTCTGCAGTTTAGGCTAAAGGCCGAGTACGGCGTCGATGTAAGGATGGAGCGCCTACCGTTTATCCATGCCCGGTGGACCCAAGGGACAGGATTTGATCCCAGTTTTTTCGAAGCTCGCGCGGATAGCAAATGTCTTCAGGACCGCGACGGGCAGCCAGTAGTGCTTTTCAAATCGGATTGGTCACTGAGATGGGCCGAAGAAAATTGCAAAAATGTTACGTTTCATAAGACCGCGCCGATGCTTCGGGTGATCGAAGAGTAGTTCTGGCAGTCCTGCAAGCGGGCAAAACGGGCGTGCCGGGTCACGAAACTAGCAACGGGTTCGGTTTCGTAATCGTTTTATTATAGTTAATAAAATCATGGTCTTATACTCTATTCTAGGCCCAGGACTTTTTTTGAGGTAAGCAGCTCTCATGTCAAATGGCGGCAATCTGTTCGAAACTGGTGAACGCAAATCCATTCCTGCGGTCCTCGTCTACGCACGTCTCGAAGATCAGGTTTTAATGATTCATCGAAATGCGTCCGCGACAGTCACAGGATGTGAAGATCACCACGCAGGACGCTGGAACGGCCTAGGCGGCAAATGCGAGGCAAATGAGTCTGCGCTCGAAGCAGCTCGGCGTGAATTTTTAGAAGAGGCGGGAATTGATTTAGAGTCCGACACATTTAATCCATTGGGGGTACTTCAGTTTCCAAATTTTAAAGCTCATAAAAATGAAGACTGGATCGTATTTGTATTTTCGGTTGAGATCACACTCGAACAAAAAGAAAAGATAAAGATCTCAAATTCTGAGGGTGAGCTTCATTGGGTACCCCTTGGAGAATTGTTTCGCCTCAAACTCTGGCCTGGTGATCGCCACTTTTTACCGCTCGTTGCCGATCAAATTCCGTTTATGGGAACGATATGGTACCGCGGTGCCGAAGTAGAGCGACATTGGGTGACGCCACTGGCCTAAGTTTTTTTGTATTTCTTGCCTCCCCCTCAGGATATATTTCAAAAAACGAAGTGAACTCTCACAAGGAGATACCTGTGCGCATGCCAAATAAAAAAAGACATCCTTTACTGCTCATTTTAATTTCGATTGGAATTCTCGCTTTTAACTTGAGCTGCGCGCAGTCGACCTCAACAGATATTCGAGAAACCGGACAGCAAATCGGGGACTCCATGGCTTCGATCGATGAATCCGCAGGGAGCACCGGAAATTTTGCCCTGCTTGAGGGCGCCTCTCATACCTTTGCAAGGCTTGCTCCTAGAGAAATAAGAGGCGCGTGGATCGAGGAGATTCTTGCTTCTAAAGCTTTTGCATCCACTTGTTATGGGAGTGGATTTACTTGTGGGGGAGTCAATACAGGATCTCGAACATTTTCTAATTGTACGATTGGGACAGCCACGCTGAGCGGATCTGTATCCTTTACCTATACTGGCACCGGAGCAACGACTTGTACGATCCCTGGAAATTCTGACTCCGTTACCCGGATCCCAAATTTTACCGCTACGGGGCTAAGGGGCGCTACTTTGTCGGTTACAGGAGCATCGGGTCAAGTGGTAACCCGCACAAATGGCTTAGCGGGTGCCGCTGCAACATTAAGTTTTCAAAACACCGGAGGGATTCGTAGAGTTTTTACAACCGCTACTTCGACGCTTTTTGATTTCACTACCACAACGTCCTCCGCGATTACGATCACCGGCACAACCCGGGGATCTCGCTCAGTTTCAGGCGGGGCCCTGGTAGTTACAAACAATATTTCAACCTCAACCTACTCTTCATGCACCTTTAGTCCATCGAGCGTTACCTGGGGATCTTCTTCGTGTAATTGTCCAACCAGTGGTACCTGGAGCGGGAGCTGCACCAAGCGATCGGACAGTAGCCTTGTAGGTGCAAGTCTCACCTTTAACGGTTGCGGTCTTGCAACGTATTCGCTTAATGGCGAAACTGAAAGTTTTAGCCTTGATCGCTGCTCTAGTAGTTAGCAGAAGCCTAAGGGGTCTCTGCTAGGGGCTATAGCTATTTCACTTTCTCTTTTTTCCCGCGTTAGGCTTTTTATTAGACGCTCTCTTGTGGGGTGCAGCTCCTGCTTCGCCTGCTTCCTCTCGTTGGGACTTGGTCAGCACCTTTTCTGAAGATTCGCGCGTCGCAGGATGCGACATGAGCGCGGAAAAACAGGACGTTT
>CAYJBA010000024.1:0-1711 GCA_964367865.1 uncultured Bacteriovoracaceae bacterium
GGCACCAAAGAAGTATTGATTGTTGCATCTAAATTGAAAAACTACATTCGCGGTGCATCTGGAATGAATACATCGGGAGCAGTAGTCGAAATACTCTCCGAAAAAGTCCGTCAGATGTGCGATCGCGCGATTGAGGCCGCAAAAAGCGATGGCCGAAAAACCGTGATGGACCGAGATTTCGGGTAAGTGCCGCCTAAAGGCTATATCCACGGCTATTCAGCTTTGGAGCAAGACCGGCTCTATCAGCAAGCCCGGTTTTTAGAAGATAGCCTTTATGAGAATATTGATTTCTCAAAAGCAGGCAAAATCCTGGAGATCGGAACGGGCGTGGGCGCCCAAACCGAGATATTGCTCGAGCGGTTTCCCCATTTAAAGATTCAAGGTATTGAATGGTCTAAAACACAGATCTTGCGAGCAAAAAAGCATTTGTCTAAAAGCATCCGCGAGGGTCGCGTAACAATCGATCAAGGTGATGCCCACCGCCTTCCTTATACCCCAAATTCCTTTGATGGTGCTTTTGCGTCCTGGTTCTTAGAGCATGTCAAAGACCCGGTTCAGGTTCTTAAGGAGGTACGTAAGGTCCTTCGAGCCGCTGGCACCATTTATTGTACTGAACCCATGAACGCTACATTTTTTGTTCACCCCTACAGTCCGGCAACTCTTAAATACTGGTTCGAAGTAAACGACCTCCAATGGACACTAGGCGGAGACCCCTTCGTCGGAGGAAAACTTGCGAATTATCTCATGGCGGCTGGATTTCAAAACATCAAGACCAGCGTCAAGGTAGATCATTTCGATAACCGGGCGCCCAAAAAGCGTGCGGACCATATCGAGTATTGGACAAGCCTGCTGCTCAGTGGGGCTGCCGACTTGCTTAAAGCCAAGAGGGTAACGAAAAAAGACATTGCCCAAATGAAAACCGAACTTGCACATCTGAAAGAAGATCCCAATGCTGTATTTTTTATTTGTTGGGTTCAAGCAAGTGCTCAAGCGTTTTAATTGATGAGTACAAATTCACTGTCTGTATCAAAACCTGAACTCAAACTGATCTATAAGAAACTAGGGGGTGAGCCCAAACTTTTGGCCCTACTCCGTGACTTTTATGACCGAATGTCCAATGATGCCCTAATTGGTTTCTTTTTTGAGGCAAAAGATCTCAAGGCAATTGCCAGCAAACAAATGGCGTTTCTACAAAAAGCCATGGGCGCGGCCGAAACCTATTCAGGAAAAGCCCCAGCACAGGCCCACGAAGATCTTGCTCCAATCCTAAAGGGACACTTTGATCGTCGCCTCAAAATATTAGAGGGGACTCTCCGAGATTATGGATTAACGGATCAAGAAGTGAAGACCTGGATTGGTTTTGAAAACGCATTTCGATCCGCGGTAATGAAAAAGGACTGAAGAAACAATTTTCTGGCCACCTTGCTTAGAACCGGACATAATTTTCAATAAGCCCTTAAAATCAGTTTTTAACCACTCTGGGAGATTTTCATATGATGGCAACTGCGAAATCCTGTTCTTGTCCTTGTCACAGAATGACAGGCATTTTAACCGCACTTTTTGGTCTCAATTTTTTACTCAAACACTTTGGCATTTACAGCGATAGCATCTCAAACATCGTTTGGCCGTCAATTATTATTCTCGTTGGCTTAAAGCATGCGAGCAAAGGCATGTGCAATTGCTGCTCGGACGGGTGATCACTCTTTCGCCC
>CAYJBA010000024.1:1721-14676 GCA_964367865.1 uncultured Bacteriovoracaceae bacterium
CGCTCAAATAAATTTTAATTTTGAATCGCGAAATTTCGCAAAACTTCGGTATTGCGTTTAACGTCGTCTAGGTCCCGATACTGGCCGGGGACTCTCTTTTTTACGAGGTCCATAATTTTAGAGAACATCTCGTTATAAGCCAACACGCGCTTCATAAACTCGTCTTTAGATATCAGCTCAGAACTCAGGGGTACGCCATAGCCACTTTTCAGTAGGTTCCAGGGCAACACTCGACTATGTATTTCACGTGTTTCCTCGATCATTTTCTCGAAAACCTGGTCGCCCAGCTCATCTTTAATCTCGCCTTGTACAAATTTTCCGGATTCTTTGAGCAACACTTGGCGTAAATGTTCTCTCACTGCCATTTCAAGATAGAGAAACCTTGAGGCCAGATCCGTTCGATTTGTTTTTGATCGCAGAAGTACTCCAGTAAATAACCCCAAACGTTCGATCGCGGAGTATTCTGAAACATATTCTTCGATTTCAAGATCACTAGGAAATCCAGCAAGAAGCTTTAGGTCTTCAAATTTTGGACTTAAAACCGAATAGAAACCCGGAAAAAAATATCGGCCCACATTATTATCGACAGTTGTGGCGACCTCATCCAGCAAACCGCGCTCACTCAACGAATCATAAACTCCATTGGGAGTCTGAAGCACCGGCGCCATTTTTTGCAATACTTCATCTGGAATAATTCCCTGCAAAAAATGCATCGACTCGGTTGAACAATTGTTTCCGATAAAAAAGTACCTGCCTTGATATTGCCAAGTCTGTTCGAGCGTTTTATGCACAAATTGGGTAATTTGCTCTCTGTCCATCTTAATGGGTACGCTATAGATATCGCGTGACTCTCCCACGTTGTATTCTTCGACGATCTCAGTCATCAGAAATAAAAAGAGTTGCGAAGGATAACCACCAAAAAGCCCCTTCATACTATTAATGACAAGATCGCTTACATTTGCTCGGTAGCTCAGAACAATATGATGGCCTACGTCCTTAATGCAATCCGGCCCCACTTCACGACCTGGTTTACACACGACCAAGCGAAACATCGCGTGACCCCATTTCGAGGACATATCCGTGCCTTTACTCGCCAATAAATAATGAATCTCGTAAATCCTCGAGGGATCAATTGAAAAGAGGACTGGCTTACCGGAAAGTGGAACATCGTAGCTGACCTTGCACGTTCTGCCGGGATAAGGATCATACCCAAAATGCTTTGAGTAATAATGAAATACAGCGGGCCGCCTGCAAGCAAACTCTGGGTCTAGCGTAAAAAATTCGAAGTTAACTGCAAAGCTCTCCGCTGGTGAGTCATACTCATAGGGATCGGGGCTTCGGATACCCAATTTATTTTTATTATCAGTTGAAAAAATTCCTGCGTCCCAACCCAAAAGATGTAAAAAATCGAGGCGATCGGAAACAGATCGGTCATTGCCCTTGGGGTCAGCGGGCACATTTAAAAAATCGTAAATATGCCCGATCTCATGCACAAGACTCGCTAGTCCCAATTGATAAATAGATTTGTGCCCACAATTATACGTTCTCGAACCGGCAGCACCCCGAACAATGTCTTGAAGTAGATTTTTATTAAGTAAAATCTGATATTCCGGTTTTTTCGATTTATAAATGATATCTGCCGCGATGCTCGTTCTGACTTCTTCTTCCGCGGTTTGACACGTGGGCGCAGGAATCTCCGAGAGGTCATCCATCCTAGTAAATTGAATATTTATTTTAGAGCCCTGAAGCGCAGAAATAACAACGGGTGGAAGCTTTTTCAGTCCTTGTTCGAAAAATAACCGGATCGCTTCTTGATTGAGATCTGTATTTTCTTTGGGTTCGTAGAACTGGATTTTCAAACCCACGCCCGAAGCTTCGAAAGTGTCACTCGCGTAAACTTGAAATTGAATTGCTAGGCCAGATGCTAAAAACACCCCAATGAATTGCAAAAATTTATTTCTAGTCTTCATCATTTATTTCTCGTCTCCACATCCGTTACGAGCGCATCAAAAAAAATAAAATTGGCTGCTCTGCAGCAATTTGACGGCACATTATAATTATTGATCTATTTTGTCAACTAATTAAGTGGTGTTAATAAGATGTTATTATTATGTTTTTTTAATTATAGCCCTTTTGCTATTTACTTAGTATTTAATTTGACACTTAGGGTCATTACATACTATAACGCGTCGCAACTAAGACAATTAGTTAATTGAAACAGTAACCCCTAACTATGTACTTTCTAAGGAGGACATATGAAATCAGGAAAGCTCGCAATCGTATTAGCGATTGGTTCAACACTCGTAGCAAATGCTGCGTTCGCGCACTTTGCAATTACCACGACCGGAAATGGCTCAAACAGAGCTGTTCTTTCGGACACTGGCTCACCTTTGCATTCCAGTTCAGTAATGGACATGGGAACCAGCATCATCTACAAACAGCTCATCATCGCTGCTGAGAAGCCCGCTATGGACGTTCTCAATGGCGGCGCTGTCACCGACCTTTTTGTCGAAGCACGCGAAGCTGTAGAAGCACGCGTTGGCGCTAAGTTCGAAAGTGACCGCGCTGCAGCGGGTGCGATCGTTCTCGAAGCGAACAGCAATTAATTTCTGTTCTAATCGTATTAAATGAGGGCTGCTTTGTCGAAAGACGAGGTGGCCCTTTTTATGGCTTAATAGTTGACTTAATTGGTTTGTTATTGTATTAGACTTCGCGTGGAGCAGAAAATGAAGTCATTAAAACAATTAAGAGCGGCGAACTGGGTAGTAGTCATTGCACTATTTCTTATTAACTTTAACTCCCATTTAGCTTTGGCAGCACGTGAGGAGCCAAACCACTTCGTACCTGAACCTTGGTACGAGGCCAACCCTCTGTCTCGCCTCATCGCTTCGTATTTTGCGGCTGGATATAATTTGCTGCGCCTGGACCGGCTGAACGGATTTGACAGCACTTATTTCGATGAAGTTTCATACGCCACGGGAACCGCAGTAGGGCACACCTTAGGAATACTAGGCGATTCAGTAAATGATTTAAGCCGCTTATTTACAACTTTGGGATCCATCGGAATGGAAGAAGACGAATCAATTTTGCAATGCACATCTGTATTGCCCGTCCCTGCCCTTTCGTCTGTCATTGGTGGAATTAGCCAACTTAAGCACACCTGGCTGCATGTCGGCGACCGAAACTACGGGATGCCCTTTACGTTTAATAACGGATATTTTGGCGGGCCCGCTGGGATCATGTCACCCGATCCCTTAGTGGCGTGGATGTCCCCCAATGGAATTATTTGTACTCCAATTCGGTTTCCAAAAGGCATTAAGCCCGAAGTCCGAAGGAAAAATACTGAGTGTATTGCCTCTCAACTTTCTTTGGGTGAAATCCCCTATGTACCCATGCAGTGGGAACAAGCACGCGAAACCAGAAACAAGCCCACGCGAGGCACCATTCTCGATTACAACGCATTTTTAAATAACTGCCTATCTGCAGTTAACTACTTGGTCAGCTGCGCGGGTGGCGAAATCAGTCAAAAGCCCAACCTGGGCGTGGGCGGCTCGGTACCTTGGGACAAAGAGGCGTTTCGGTTCATGAAACAGTCCAGTACGGATATTCAGACTCTACTCCCCGAAACCAGTCGAATTATTTTTTCATTGGGCGAAATGAAATCTATCGCACTTCAGATGATCAAAAGACCCACGCAAGATGACGGGTTTAATCGTGCCCTTTTACAAAGTAATCGAGACCATTTGATCAAGAAACTAAACTCGACCCCCATGTTGAGTGGCACTTACAACGAATTAATAGTAGAGCTGAGAATCCTAGATTTAGAATCAGATGCTCCCGAACAGATTCGTACAGGACTTGAAAAAGCGCTTACGCGTATTAATTTACGCCTCTTGGGCGAAGTGACTGGCGTTGAGAGAACTACCTATCAAAATGCATGCGAATCAGCGCGCAATGCCTGTGGAATCTAGACTTTAAACGTAATTTCCACGCTTTATTTTCTCAACGATAATTTTTTCGCAGATTTTGGGATCGCGATCGACCGAGAAATAAGCCTGCTGCTCACAACGACGCTTATTTACTAAAAGCCATTTCAAAATATGGGCTAGCCCCTTATTTCGCTTGTCATGAAAGAAGGGATCATTATTAAGCGCGTCCGCTGCTTTTTTTAACGCCCTGACTTCTTGCGCGTCGTTTTCTTTAACTGGATAATCGTTTAAATCGTATTTTTTAATATCCTCCGGTAGGACTCCTAAAAATCTCACCTCAGGAGCGCTAAAATCAGAATTACGAATCAGACTTGCCGCCGATCCCGCCTTCAGCGTTCGAAAAATATTTTGAAGCGTATAGGCGTCGAGGTCTCCAAAAAAATAAAGCGGAGTTCGGAGCTGATCTTGAATGAGCTTTGCCCAACCTCGCACGGCATTGGATGGGACGCCTCCTGCGCCGATAACAATACAATTATGGCGTTTTGTAATTCCATTTGCGACAAGAGTATTGGCAGTACCTTCTGACTCGACAATCAAACCAAATTCGATTTTCTTTCTGGCTGAAAGCTTTAGATTTTGCGGCCGATTTTTTGGTTGAAAAGGCGAAGTGCCCAGCTTCGAAAGATCGATTACGGCTTTGCTTCCGTCAGGAAGAGTTTCAGTGACCACGAGATGTTGGGAGTAAGTCTGACCGCCGCGGTCATTGGCATAGCAGTTAATTTCTTCGCGGTAGCATTCGAGCATTTCGCAGATAAACTCAATAATATCATCCGACTCGTCTTGGTCCTGAAAGTCCAGGGGCTTGAGCTTAGCATTGTGTTTTATGGCGCCTTTGCAGAGGTAATAAAGCTCGCGCTTGGTATTGACCGCGCCCATTTCAAGATTACCGAGCAAGATTTCAAGCATAAAAATAGCTCGGGACATTTTTTTAACCGAGCTTACGTTTAACTCGGTCGCAACTTTTTTATTGCCTGGAGTCAGGTAACCCACCTTATGGCTGTAATTTGAATTATCAAGAGAGCACTTAGTCGCATACAAGATAGGCCGTTTTCCTTTTTCGAGGTCGCCTAAGAGCCGGCTGCAAATTTCTTTGCTCAATTTCGGAATCGCTTGATCTATTTGTGGGGATGCCATTATTCAGAAGCCTCCGAAGTTACATTTTTGGCTGCTTTCGAGCCTTGAGCCGCTAGCACGGCATGAGCTTCTTCAAGCTCTTTTTTCGTATCCTTTGCGTCGCGCCCCAAGAGTTTAATAAGGCCCTCTTCTGCTCTCTTTTTTCGCGAGTCCGCCGCTTTTGTAATCCGACAAAGACCTTCGACCAAGATCGGGCAAAATTGCTCAATATGGCGTATCTTTTCTTCTAACTCGTTCGCTTTGACTTCTTTTCGAATATGTTTAGATAATTTTTGACCTGCTTGAATGAGCGCCCGTCTTAGCTCCTCAACCAGCTCATCCGAAGCGTCGATAGTCTCTTTAGACGCGTTTTTAAATTTAATAAAAGGAGAAACTACACTTACAGCGATAATATAGGGCCCTTGCGGGATAGAATTTTTAGGTTGGACCAGTCCATAGGTTCGCCAGTTTACAGTTTCGATCGCTTTTACAATCGCGCAGGCAGACTTGTCAAACTGGAGCGGCACGCGATTCGCAAATCTTAAAACCTGAACAGGTGTTTCCGCTTCGACTGTTTTTTCAACCAGGCGGGCCACTGCAACTTCTACCTGAATGGGTTTAAAATCGCAGATTGCGGGGCGCCGACTCACGACCGAAAAAAAATCCACATCCCCGAGCCGTTTGATACTTTTTGCAAACGCATCTTCGCCGATAGACAAGACTGATTTAGTAGACGGAGCCATGAGCTGGAGGTTTTGAAGAGCCATAAATAGCTCCTTAAACTCGCCTTCTTTCATCGCGTCGATCGATCTCTCGAGGAGTGCTTTTTTAATTCCGCCCGCTTTGAGCTCCTTGATCACACCCTCATGTACGCGAGAAAAACCCTTTTTAAGCCACTGGTCCACTTTGATGCGTCCAAAAAGATGCGAATGCGCGATAAACTCGCCCAACTTCATTGTGTGAGGATGCGGCTCAGTCGCCGAGGGAATCTCCGGAATATCCTTGCTGACTCGCTCCACAGTTTGAGGCTCTATGTCCGGTAGCTTATATTGAAGTGTCATATGCGGATTTACGAGCGTGGTACCGTTTAAATAATTAAGTAATCCCGCCTCCCCGTTGAGCTGAATTCGTCCATCGATCAAAAATTCAACGGATGTTCCGCTTTTTCGATCCCAATCAATGGTTTCGCGATCCTTAACCACGCCCTTATTGTGCTTAATATCTACTTCGACCGTACAAGAAAGCGCTTTTCTCATTGCTGGCGTTTTTGTGATTATTTTTGCGCCCGTTGCGCTCGTGAGCTGTGCCCAGGTCGTCGCCGCACTGATCCCGATTCCCTGCTGACCGCGAGAGCAGCGTCCTTTTCCAAATTTAGATGAAGCCAGATATTCGCCGAACACTTTGGGAACATCCTCCGCTTCAATCCCTGGCCCATTGTCCTCGACCAAAATTCTAATTTGATCGGAGTTCTTTAAAGATCCCGGTCCCATTTTTTCAACTGTGACACGAAGCTCTGGAAGAACGCCTTCTTCTTCACACGCATCAAGCGCATTATCGACCGCTTCTTTGAGTGTAGTGAGAACCGCTTTGGTTTGAGATGAAAATCCTACTTGCTGAAGGTTTTTCGAAAAGTATTCAGCCGTGCTACTCGTTGTGATCTTGCTCGATGCTGCTGATTTAGCCATGAGTCGATTGAACCAGAACTACCTGACAGATGTCAATGGGGTGCGTTGAGACCTTTTCATTAGGTCGGAGTGCGCTGGTCGTTAGGCTGAGTAAGAATTTCAACTGTCACTACAAATAATGCCGCAACGATGGGGCCCAAAAATACGCCCAAAAACCCAACGCTCTGGAGCCCACCCAGCGCAGCCAGAAAGGCCAGCATGGGATGGAGATTAGTTGAACCCTTTAAAAAAACCGGGCGAATAAAATTGTCTATTCCGCTAACTACAAAAGCAGCGATCAACAGAACGACTCCCGTAACAGAGTTTCCAGAAATAAATGCTTGAATCGCAACTCCGATCGTAATGGGAGCAGACCCCACGATTGGAATAAATGACGCAATGAGGACTAGTGTCCCTACAAATGCGGGATTAGGAACTCCCGCAGCCACGGCAACAATCGTAAAAACGAAAGCTTGAGATACTGCCGAGACTACTGACGCCAATATCACAGAACGACACATATTAACCACGGCTTGAATCAATTGATCTGTCTCATTACTTCCAAAAAAAGAATTTCTTCTGATAAAAAAGGCGAGGCTTCTGCCATCTACCAGAAAGAAATATATACTGAGCATCATCACGGCCATTGCCATCATCATGCTCGGAAGATAGGCAACCATCTCGCCCAAAAGGTCCGCGGCTTTAATACCGATACCTCGAGCCAGATCCTGACCCATATCAATGAGCTTGGCCTGATCCACAGAGAAAAAATCCGTGAGATAGGACATAAATCCTCGGACGGCAGGAATGTTCACGATCGCCTCGATGAGTCCGCCATCCCCCTTAGGTGCATCTTTCCAGGCCTGTATCTGCTGAAACCCGGCCTTAGCTCCCGAAAAAATTAAAAAAGCACCCGGAAGTAGTACGACCAATGTAAATGCAAAGGTCAAAGTGAGAGAGCTCACGACCTGCGAGAATTTTTTCTTTTCCATCCAATCTAAGCCTGGAATCAAAAGTACAGAAAGGACTGCACCCATTGTGACCGGAACCAAAAAGGGATGTATGACGTACAGAAAAAGCGCGAAAACAAATAAAACAAATAGTCTACGAGCCATGCTCCACACTTTTTGGAGACTCTAATGTGCCAAAGACATAGTCCCAAAGGGGCGAACTCACTCCCCAATGAGATTTTGGATTAACGAAATGGTGGATCATATGGACTTGTTTTAAATAACGACCCACTGGTGTCATTGGCTTAAAATGGTGAACTGCAAAATGAATATAATCGTAACAAAGGTAACCGATTAGAAAAAATGCGAAGAAAGGCTCGACCCAAACGGGTCCTAAAATTTGAATAAAAATCGAATAAAAAATAATGGCAAATGCCGCGGCTGGAGCGGGCGGCAGCACTAACCTCGTAGCATCGACGGGATCATCGTGATGAAGTCCATGCATGACATATTGAAACCGCTCAACAAAAGTTCCGTCGAGTTTTCCATTTTCCGTGATGTGAAAAATAAAACGATGCGCGCCGTATTCTACTAACGTCCAAGCTAAAAACCCGCAAATCCCCACACTTGCGATCATCCATACACTGAGCGAATGAACCATCAACGCGCGCCAAATCATCCAGACCGCAAAAGGACCCCACATGATGAGTGGCGTTAGCGGATGCACATGGGTCAATTTTTCCAAATAATCGTTCTTAAAAATCCTAATACTCTGGTGTTGCTTCGACATCGGTTTTCTCCCCCATTAAGGGTGCGGCACCTTGTACATTACAACGACCAAGATTGTCAGGCAAATCTTGTCGTGCTAGGGGTTAATCATGAATTTAGCGATCCTAGCAATTGTTACTTTGGGAGCAGTGATCTTGGGAGCCCTGTATATCCAATGGATTTGGCTCAAGGCTAATCTCAACTTAGATTTAGATACTAAGCTTCCGAATCTATTACAGAAGTCACTCTTTGACCTCACGGAGCGAATGACCCGACAAACAGGCGAGACTCGCGAACTACTTGCTGAAAAATTGGGCCGGCATTTTTTAGAGTCTCAAGAACGCATGGATCGAACTTTGACGCAGAGCCGCCAAGAGCTCCAGTTTGGACTTACTAAAACTACGGCTGCGCTCGAGACTAAATTTCAATCCCTGGAAGCACAAGTTGGGCAACGCTTAGAAATCATCGGTAAAAGTGTTGAAACAAAACTCAATGAAAACTTAAAAGAGGGCTTTAAACATTTTGAAAAAGTGCAGGAACATCTCCTAGCCGCCGAATTGAAACTAGCTTCATTGAATACCGTGGGGCATTCGATTTCAGAACTAAATCAGCTGCTCAAACTTCCGCATCTGCGTGGAGGGTTTGGCGAAGCAACATTAGAAAGACTCCTGGCTGATTTTCTTCCATCAAGCTCCTACGAGCTACAGTATGCGGTTGTCCCCGGATCACCCGAAAGGGTTGATGCCGTGGTAAAACTCGCAAAACAGGTTTTGCCTATTGATAGCAAATTTCCGCGAGAGCAGGTTCTCCCACTTTTCGAATCCCAAGATCCGGATGCTCTTGAATCAGCCAGAAAAATGCTTTCGAGTTTTATCCGGGAGCAGGCAAAATCGATCGCGACGAAATACATTCGTCCCGATTATGGAACGACAGAAATGGCGCTTTTATTTTTGCCGAGCGAGACGCTTTACTTCGAGGTTATTCGGGACGGCGCGCTTTTTGAGGCGATTGCGAAACTTAAAGTTTTTCCAGTTTCGCCAAACACCTTGGCGATTTCGCTTCATTCAGTGCTGATGGCTCAAGAATATTACGAAATGTCGCGAGGAGTGGAGAAAACGATCGAGGATGTCAAGAAAGCCCGCAAGCACTTTGATCACTTTGAAAAGAAATTTGAAAGAATTGGCGATGGTTTAAAGCGTGCTCAAGAGGCGTTTCAAACCGCGTCTACACATCTCGGCCATTACGAAACCAGCGTTTATCGCTTGATCGGCGAAAAGGTAGAGGATCAAAGCATTGCCGAGCCAACGGCAGCTCTGCCCGTGCCTACGAATCAACCGGAGACAGAGGTTTAATCCGTCCCAACTTCTGGTCAATTTGTCTCAAAATACCCGCAAGAAACCGCATAGATAGGCCTATAGCGCAGTTCAGCTTCGGCACGCCCCTTGAATTACAATTGTGTAAGAAAGGGGTTCATAAATGTCAAATTTCTACTTAGTGAAACGATTTATGACTCGCATTCCGTTTACAGGAAGTCCTAGTTTACCGATTCAGGCGGCGCTTCAACTCATGCAGAAACATGGGTTTAGGCATCTTCCAATCGAAGAAGGCGGTAAACTCATTGGAATCGTAAGTGACAGAGATATTTTATCAGTGGGCTCCATCAGCGAGATTTTTAGAAAAACTCTGGGAGATATCATGATTAAAAATCCTTTTCACGTCGGCCCTGAGACTCCTGTGGATCAAGTCATCCGAGATATGAACGAATTTGGATTCGGCAGTACGGTAGTCGTGGATGAAAATAATTCAATTTTAGGAATATTTACCGAAAAAGACGCGATGAAGGTTTACTGCGAATTCATGGCCGAACAGGAAACATACGACCTACATGCCAACCCGACGCTCAGAAAGATTGTGCAGTAACCCCATCTGGATTTACTCCAAGGTTTTGAGCAACTGCGAGCGCCATCCACTGAGACTCGATCAGCGCCGGGATTGCGGCGAGGGGTGAGCTGCCAAAAATTCCGACCGAATACGCAGGTTTTATCTCATCGTTCCGCAGATCCTTACTCATAGAAATCTGCCAAATGACATCCTCCGATTGTCTAGCCAAATGAGGTCCGTGAAAAAATTCCTCACTCGAGTACACTCTCGGAGTCACACGAGCCATTTCAATGAGCTTGAGCGCTGCTTCGCGCGCAATCCATTCGGCTTCCCATTCGCCCAGGATCACTGTCGGACCTTTGCCTACCTTTTCTTTAAGTTGCTCAAGCCCAGGATCACCCATGCTTGCAAGAGCATCCCACTCGTCGAGCGCTTTGGTTCCCATGAGTAAACTGGTAACGGCGCACACAGCCCCGGTCAGCGACGCAGTATGCGGTTCGCATTTTTCCATGGGTGTGGTGTTCAAAACAAATCGAGCGCCCGGAACGTCGACCACATCGCGACCGCAAACCGCTAAAGTATAAGCCCCTGATCTTTCGGATAGCTCGATCGCAGCAAGAGTCGCGCGCGTTTTTCCACGATGAGAGATCCCAAAAACCCAATCCCCTTTGGTGGGAAACACTTCGACGCCCACAGCAAGACTCGAGCAGGCAACGATGGGTACACGGGCGCGTGATTTATCGCGAAGGTACGAAAACTCGCAGAGACGAGCTGCGTGGTGAGAGCTGCCGACTCCAAACAAAATAATACGCTTAGGCGCTTCGGGCGAAAGGTCATGATGAGGAATTTTAGAGACCTCACCTGAAATTTCGCGCCAGTACTGCCGCTGCTGCCTGAGGGCTTCTTCGACGTGCGACATTAACGCTTCCATCTTTCTGCAAGCTCAGCAAAAAGGTAGATCTGGCCTAAACAAGCTTTTTCTAAATCACTGACCAGTAAACTTTCATTTTCGCCATGTGCGTTGGTGTAGGGATCTTCGACACCTACTAAAAGCGCCGGGGCGCCCCCCAATGCATCCGCAAAGGGTTTTACAAAGGGAATACTTCCGCCACAACCTAACTTGAAAGGCGCGGTACCATAACCTTTTTTAAGTGCGATTTCGGCGGCTTCGAATGCAGGGCCCTTAGGCGTAGTGGCCCACGCATTGTTCGCAGCTTCCTTTTCAAAATGAACTTCTAGTCCCCAAGGTATTCGACGCTTGAGTTCAGCGATCAGGAGTTCCATCACTTTTTCGGCGTCCATGTCGGCAACCAAGCGAATCGTTACTTTGGCCCAGGCAACGTCGTTAATGATATTGCCCGCTTGTTTTCGAGAAGAGGCCTGGATCGCGTTGACGGTCAAACTCGGCAAACGCCAGGTCTGGATCACAGGGGTGACTTCGGAATTTAATAATTTAGCCTGTGGAATCAGCCCGCATTGCAGGCGAAACTCAGCTTCGTTATATGGAATTTTTTTAAACTCTGCTTTTTCATCAGGCGTAATCTTACGGACTGCGTCAAGCACACCTGGAATTGCGATCTCGCCATGATCATCGACCAAACCCGAGACCATTTTTGCCAGCGCCATGGCTGGATCCGGCACGGGCCCACCAAACATCCCGGAGTGCACTGTCTTTGTTAACGCACGTACTTCGATGCCCAAGGCCACGAGTCCTCGCAAAGCGATGGTCAGAGCCGGAACTCCGCTGTCGAAATTTCCGGTGTCAGTCAGAACCAAAACGTCCGCATTGAGTTTTTTTCGATACGTCGTCAGAAATTGAGTCAGATGAACGCTTCCGATTTCCTCTTCGCCTTCGATCACAACTTTGACGTTTACGGGAAGCGAACCCAACGTTTCTAAATAAGAAGAGATTGCTGCCGTATGCACAACCACTCCAGCTTTATCATCCGCAGTACCGCGACCATAAAGGCGCTCGCCGTTCGGACCTTTACGTAGGGTTGGCTCAAAAGGAGGACTCTCCCAAAGTTCTTCGCGGCCCGGAGGCTGAACGTCATGATGAGCATACAAGAGGAGCGTTGGTTTTCCAGGTGCCTTAAGCCAATCGCCATAGACATAGGGATGCGCGCCGGGGAGATTTAAGATCTCGACGTTTTCAAGTCCGCGCGTTTTTAGTAATTTGGCCACGGCTTCAGCGCTCTTTTTGAGTTCGCTTTCTGGAAATCCCGCGAAACTCACACTGGGGATCCGAGCGAGCGTCTTTAAATCTTCTAAATGCTTGGAGAAATTCTTTCTGAGATGTTCTGCTGTTTTTTCCATAGAAGGTGCTATATCAAGGAATCGAACATGACTCAAACTCCGACCCGTATCAAATTAAATCCTTCGTTTTGGCGCCATTTAAGCTGCGTTCCTTTTTCTGAGGACGTCGTACCCTCGAGCTTGTTTCTTAAGCACCGCCACTTTCTCGTTTTAGATATCGAAACGCAGCGCCTGGTTCAAGAAGTAGGCGGCTGGGATCATATAGATAAGCTTGGAATATCAGTAGCTTGTGCCTATGACAGCAAAACGGATCGTTTTTTGGCCTTCCGCGAAA
>CAYJBA010000025.1:0-14175 GCA_964367865.1 uncultured Bacteriovoracaceae bacterium
AAAATAAGTCCAAATTCGGATTCCTGCAGCTGCGCTTTTGCCGCTGCAATGGTCGACACAGCCACAACTTCGTGATCACCCTCTAGGGCCTTCAACACGATGAGCTGAGTGTCGGCTGCATCCTCGATCAGTAAGATACGTTTCATGCGCTCAAAATCTCCTTGGATAATATATTCTTCACCTTTTGGTACTGTAATTCAAGGGTATCGACCAAAAGACCAACACCCCTCAATTGCCCGCGACTACCACACTTCTCAAGTTCGGAGCACAGTTCCATCATACTGAGTGCTCCAATATTACCGCTTGCCGATTTCAGCTTATGTGCCTCGTCATAGAGTTTCTTCGTATCCCGCTTTTCATATGCCCCTCGAATCCGACTCAGCCCCTGTGGAGTAGACTCACAAAATAATGATACAACATCGCGCAAAAAATCTGTATCCTGCCCTTGCCCTTTTTTTGTACCCAGCAGGCTCAATCGCTTAAGAACCTCTCGGTCCATCACAAAACCACTAGGTACTTCTGAAACCAGATTGGACTCATCTCCGGGCATTTCGGCTCCGATATTTGTAAATTTGATTAACCTCTTACGAAGGGTTTCATACTGAATAGGCTTAACTAACACGTCATCCATTCCAGCCTGAAAGCATCGGTCGCGATTCTCTCCTAATACATTTGCCGTAAGAGCCAAAATGGGTGTACGAGCTCTATCGCTTCTCTTTTCTAATTCTCGAATTTTTAAAGCAGTTTCAAATCCGCTCATTTCTGGCATCTGACAATCCATAAAGACGATGCCGTAGGATCGCTTTCTAAATAGTTCAATTGCAGCTCGACCTGAACTCACCGCATCTACTTTAAAACTCAATCGTTCAAGCACTTTAGCAAACACCTTGAGATTAAGGGGATGATCATCTACCAACAAGACCGTGCTTGAATCATGTGCGGGCATGCTATCTGGAACACGCGGTAAATCAGGATGACCCTCGGGCTCGACCACTACCAGCGGCAATTCGAACCAAAAGGTGGACCCCTGACCGACTTTGCTTAAATAACCGATTTTTCCTCCCAAAAGCTCAACAAACTGCCTTGAAATCACCAAGCCGAGCCCACTACCCGCCTGCTTATTTTTCTCAGCGCCCTGAATTTGGCTAAATCGCCTAAACAGTTTGTTTCCTTCTTCCTTCGTGAAACCAGGTCCAGTATCTATCACTTCAAAACGAACAACAGCTTTTCTACCCCAATTGGCCTTTCGATGAACATGAACCTCCACGGACCCTTGGTCAGTAAATTTAATAGCATTGTTTATTAGATTGACCAGTATCTGGGTCATTCGTCCTGAATCCCCTTTAATCATTTTCGGAATCGTTGCATCCCATTTAGTTTTCAATTTTAATCCTTTTGCTTGGGCTGAAAACCTGAGCATGTCTAAGGGCGCGCATATCATTTTACGAAGCTCAAAAGTAACCGAATCGAGATCAATCTTACCTGCTTCGATCTTTGAAAAATCCAGAACATCACGAACGATCGTCAATAAAGCCTGTGAAGAAGACTTAATAATTTCTGCAAATTCGCGTTGATCTTCCGCAAGGTCCGTTCCGGAAAGTAATTCGGAGACACTTACCACGGCGCTTAAAGGCGTTCTGATTTCGTGACTGAGATTGGCCAAAAATTCGGACTTCAAATTGGATGCTTCTATCGCCTTTTCTCTGGTCCCGATGAGTTCGCGCTCCTGGAGCTTAAAAGCCGTGATATCGCTGTGAACCCCCACGAAGCCCTCGATTTCTCCGCTCGGCGTTATTATCGGAGATATGGTCAGCTTAGCCTCGTATGTAGTCTCATCTTTTTTACGGTTTAAGACTTCACCAGTCCAGGTTCGACCGGATTGGATTTGAGCCCACATTTTTTCGTAAAACAAGCGAGGATGGCGATCACTTTTCCACAGTCTGGGATTTTTACCAATTACTTCAGTGGGGTCAAATCCGGTAAGATAAGAAAAAGCCGGATTTACGTAAGTCACCTGCCCTTGTTTGTTCGTAACGATAATCGCTTCGCCCACGGATTCGATCGCAAGAGTTAACAACCTCATCCGCGATGCCTGCTCTTTACTGATCAAAGCGTGGCGAAGCACATGCTCAAGGATTCCCAAATTGATTTGATCGGTAAATAAAAAATCGCTGGCGCCGGCCGCAAGCATAAATTCTACATTTTTAGACATCATCTTGCCTAGCGCGATCACCGGAAGCTTTGAATCGATTACTTCGATGTGCTTGATTAAATAAACGCTCTCTCTTTTTCCAAGCTCATCAGAAAGAAACAGCACTTCTGGCTTAATCTTTTTAATCTGTTCCAAAACATGCGCCGGGTTGATACAAAAGGACATTTCGACAGTTCTGTCAGGCAGTCTTAAAAGATGTTTTTTAAGACTACGATTGAGACAGGGATCACGGGAGACAATTACTAACCTGAGTTCCTTTTTTGAAATCCCGCTCGTTGTCACCATTGAGTGATCCTCCGATCTTTACCTCTCAACTTACCTAGCCTTATTTCATCCCAGCCTGTCTTCGAATCGTACATTGGCCACAATTGTTAAACACATTCTGTAATTGCTTATCGTACTCATTACGATCAATTTTAGCAGCTGTTCGAACAAACGTTTTCAGCAATTGACCAGAACCACTCATGAGGCGCTGCTCAGAGTAGAGTGCACCGTCTGTCTCAACATCGGTGGACTCCATGGCACTTCCGTCGAGAAACACCCGTTTCGAATGTTTAACGTTTTCTAGGGTTCCAACCGATTCGCGAACTACCATTGAAGCCGAATTTGCTTCTCTGGGCTCGATCTTTTTGTTTTCACGATCAAAAACCGTTTCTTTCTGCTCAATTTTACCTAATTTTGGGTCACTATTTCTTATGAGTAGACTGTCATTCTTCTCGATTAAATCTCCCTTGGCCGTGAAAACCCAATTGGTTCCAGCAAAGTATGAAACTTCACCGGCCTTAAGCGCCTTTCTAAAACCGCGAGCAACTGTATTACCTGAGGGATCAGTGAGGGCAGTTTGAACTTTACGATCTTTGGACCGATCGACAATTTCAGTTAAAAAGAGCTCTCTAGGCTGCTTTTGTGAGGGTTCTAACTTATATTTGTAAAGTCCGATTTTTTCATCAAGAGACGTCAGATTAAAATCAGAAATAGCACCACGAGGCCCGATCGTTCGGATAAAATCGCGATCACGTTCTGCATTTCTCCCGTAGATTAAAAGTGACTTCTCGATTTTTCGAGTCGGCTCTATTGAACTCGCTGATACAACCGTTTGCCGTCCAACAATAAAACTCTCAGCCTTTGCGTCATTCTTGAAACAGGAGTTTTTAGAAAACACAACTCGGGTTTCCTGATTGCCAAATTGAGCTAATTCAAAATCCCAAGATTCAGATTTTCCATCCCACACGCCCAAGTGTTTTTCGAAATCACTCGAACATGTGGTCCTCTGACATTCGCTCATTTCGCCTCCGTAGACTTCGTTACAAAACGTGCTGTCGTTCACGCTGTCCGCTCGCGCTGAAGATACCCCTGCTCCTGTTAGGATCAGGATAGCTGCTCCGGTAAAACCCCATTTGATTTCTGTTCTCCCATTTTTCATAAAGCCTCCGTTTAACATTTGAGTCACTCGAGATCAGGTCTCTCGTTTCCCTTATGATCCGTCGGAGGTGTTGAGGAGATTTGGATTTCAAATGAAGTTTTCTCAACACGTTTTCTTGAGGCTTGAGTTAGTTCGCCACGTCTGTGTGACAAATTACCTCATCGAGATGGATACCAACGTTGTATAGGCCTCTTAAGGGTGATCGCTGCAGCAAATATACCAGCGGCAATGACCTAAAATAGGGCTAGAAATGTTACCGTATTCGTTATAAATGACTTGAAGGTGATACCTAAAACTTCAGTATTTTCAGAACGTTATAACCGACAAACCCTACTTCCTGAAATAGGTTTAAAGGGCCAGGAACGTCTAGCTCAAAGTCGGGTTTTGATCGTTGGAATGGGCGGTCTGGGTTGTCCTGCGGCACTTTACCTTGCAGGTGCAGGGGTCGGTCATTTGGGAATTGTCGACGACGATCGAGTTGATCTTTCTAATCTTCAGCGCCAGATTCTATATAAAAATGCTGAGTGCGGAATGCTCAAAGTTGAAGCTGCACAAATCCGCCTCTTAGAACTCAATCCCGAAATTCACGTCACTGCTTATGCGACGAGAGTAACAGCTTCGAATATTAGCAGTATTTTTTCGAAGTACGACCTCGTTATTGACGGTACGGATAATTTTAGCTCCAAATTTTTAATGAACGACGCTGCTGTCCAATTGGAAATACCTCTCGTTTATGGATCGATTTCTAGATTTGAAGGGCATGTTTCCGTTTTCTGGTCTAAGCATGGGCCCTGTTACCGTTGTCTCTACCCAGAGCCACCCAAAACCCACATCCGAAACTGCGAAGAAAGCGGAGTACTCGGTGCACTAGCCGGAATGATCGGTTCAGCTCAAGCACTCGAAGCTATTAAAATTATTGTTTCAGAAGGAGAGCCTAAACACTTGCTTAAACCCTTACTCGGTAGGCTACTCACTATTGACACTTCGACCTGGCGCATTTCGTCCCCCCGAATGACCAAGCTTAATTCTTGCACAGTCTGCTCAGTGCCCCCTCATCAAATTATTTTAAAAGACAGAGTTGAGACCTGTGCTCCCAATGCAGTTGATTTTGGTACGTTTTCGAAACAACAAGATTGTATTGCGGTGGATGTTCGCGAGGCGTCAGAATGGTTGGAAGGTCATTTGTTGGGAGCGATTCACCTCCCACTATCTCAAATAGAAACATCGGTTGAAACGGTTCTATCTAAAGACCGAAATTATTTGCTCTACTGCCGTTCGGGTGCACGTTCAGAGCAAGCGTTACAACTCCTTATTTCGCGGGGTTACACAAATCTAACTCACCTCAAAGGCGGATTGCTTGCTCTAAACTCCGCCGCTTCTCTTTCGAAAACCGATCTACTTCGAAAAGAAGCGCAGGTAAGCCAGGAGCTTGAACGGTGCCCTTAGTGTGAGTTACCCTAGTAAGAGCTTCCTCTGAAATTTCAAATCTCATGATGTTTCCGTGCTGGGTAAGACTGAGTGAAATATCTGAGTGGGTCACCTTGATTTCAAAAGTTACATTTAATCCTAACCGAGAATAATTCAGGCCGAGGCATTTATTCTTTTTAAGCAAGGTGAGCTCCTCTGCTGAAACGCGAACACGCATTGAACTTTCATTCCATTTAAAGTTCACTTATTTCTGCTTCCTTTTTAAATGTCTGCCATTCTTGCGGTGTATTTAAATTTTGAAATCGTAATTCGCTTTGCGGTTTGATCCTGACTTCATTGCAGCTCAGTGCGCGTTCTAATTCCTTAATACATCGTTTCGATCTATGGATCCTGGGGTCGAGAAGCTTTGCGATCTGCTCTCGCACGATATCACCTGAATAAAGTAACAGGGGAAGTTCATAACCCTGAAAATGAAATGCCTGATCTCCTAAATGAGCATCTCGAGCTTCGAACAGTAAATTAAGCGTCTCTGAGTTCATACTACCCATATCTACTGGCAAAAAAAGTATCCACCGATCCCTAAACTGGTGAACTATTGAGCTGATACCTCCTATGGGCCCCAACCCCCTGTGGACATCCTGCACGGATCGAAATCCTGGTAAGTCACCACTCACATAAAAGTGTTCTGCGCCCACAAGCTCTATAAGTGCTTGCGCGACGTGATCTATTAATCTTTTTCCGCGATACGGAAGAAGAGCTTTATTGCGCCCCATGCGCGTGGACATTCCGCCCGCCAGTATTACTCCCAGCGTGGGAGCAAAGGGCATGACCTCGGAGCCATCCACTTTCACCGTTTTCATAGTGTTCGTTTTTCCATACGGGAACACGCACTTTGAGCTCTTCGATCACATACCTCGAAGCTTCATAGGCAAATTCCCTGTGTTTTGAGCCTGTACCAATGAGAACGCTTGTCTCTCCTACTCCCAGTTTACCGGTTCGATGCGAAACGTATATTTTAAGGTCCTCACCCCATTTTTCTTGAGCTTCAGCACAGATACCGTAAAGAACTTTCGATGACAGGGTCTCATGAGCATCATACTGAACAGCTACTACTTTTTTCCCTAAATTATTATTCCTCACCACACCTAGAAAGAGAGTTTGGGCGCCCTGACCCGGATCCGATAAAAATTCTAAGGCTTGCGCGGGATTGAGGTTCTCTGTCGTAATATGGACAAAAACATTTTTCATTGAATCATCCTCCGCATACAGGTGGCAAAACGCAGAGTTTTGCCCCAGCCCGAATGACTGTGCTTTCACCTAAAATCTCATCTTCATCCGCGAAAGCGGAGTCCTGAACTAAACTGACATCTCGAAATCCTGAATCACATTCACTTATTTTAGCAGAAAATGCTTTTCGCAAATCACTCAAACCCGCTCCCTCCGGAAGCTCGAGCAAAATATTGCCTCCGTTTCCCAAATCCTTAAACGCGCCAAAAAGCCTAAGCTCGATTTGAATCATGAACAACACTCCGCATGTAATTTTGTCGTTGAATCGGTCTGAATATTTTCTCTTGTAAAATCATCTTTCGGATAAAGTGGATACAGTTCAAGGTTGGATCCGGCTTGAACCTCGGCAGTTCCCTCCGAAAGTACAGCCCAAGCGTTTGAAGCAAGAAGTGGACTGACCATAAACGAAGCCTGGCCCTTGAGACATTCAACTTCGATTTTCTCTTTTGAGAAATCCACTTTTGCTTTAAAGAAACAGCGCAAGTCTTCAGGCTTTGAAACCGATTTGCTGAGCTTTCCAAAAAATGGACTCTCAGGGCTTCTCTTAGAGATCGCCCTCAAATAAGGCACTACAAAGAATCGCCAGCACACCGACGTTGAAATAGGATTGCCTGGAGCTCC
Organism: uncultured Bacteriovoracaceae bacterium; assembly: GCA_964367865.1. Lineage (GTDB taxonomy): Bacteria > Bdellovibrionota > UBA1018 > UBA1018 > UBA1018 > CAYJBA01. The sequence goes on from CAYJBA010000025.1 coordinate 6,972, forward strand.
AAAGACAACTGGCCCGTCGTTAAACTCCGCAAATAAGACCGGTTTTCCGGGACGAATGGCCACTTTATGAAAATGATTTTTAGCACCCACGCGATGGAGCGACTCGCCTACGAAATCGTGAATACCCATCGAAACGGCACCAGTGGTGATCAGAATATCGAAGCGAGATAAATTTTTCATCACGAGAGACTCAAATTCAACGGGATCGTCCAAAATCGTGCCCAAAAATTCCGCTTCACAACCAAATAACGGGGCAATGCTTGCCAGATACGGCCCGCTCGAGTTTCGAATCATTCCTGGTTTAAGTCCAGGCTCCTTGTAATCAACGAGTTCTCTCCCCGTAGAAATAATTCCTACCCTGGGCTTTGAATAGACTTGTACTTCCGAAATTCCGAGTGATGCCATGGCCATAACATGCTCAGGCAGGAGAACAGTTCCCCGAGACGCGACTTTTTGACCTGGCATAAAATCTTCGCCACATTTTCGAACATTCTCGCCTCGCTTGAGTGGCCGCGAAATTTCGATTTCAAGTGCTCGCCCCTGGATTTCTCTTAGAACTTTGACCTCTTCTACTTTAATCACCGAATTGTAGAGAGATTCTGAGCCAGAACCAGGCAGTGGCGCGCCAGTCATAATTTGGACAGCAGAAGTCGTTCCTGATTCTACGAGCTGAATAGCATCTCCCGCAGTGATGCATTGCGCGACCTGAAATCGCTGTGGACGAATCGAAGATGCGCTCTGGGTCCACTGCGCATGAAGAGCAAATCCATCCATCGCCGAGTTATCAAAAGCGGGAACTGCTTCATTTCCCATACAATCCTGAGATAGGACAAAACCCACTGAATCCATTACGGAGCGCCGCACTGGAGCCAAAACGCGCTTGGATCCGGTTTCACAAATAATTTTTAATGCCTCCGAATAGTTCATCATGTAGTTCTCTTTTCTCGAAGTAATCCATACTCTAGTACGAGGGCCACTCCCAGCACAAAGAGCATGTTTTGCGTCAACAATCCTGTGAGTAGTGCCATCGCGATTTTTATTTTTCCACCTTCGGTATCCCACGTGGGTTTTGCCAAGGTCATATGAAAAATTCCCGTAGCGATAAGAAGCGCGGATAAAACCGGAACAGGGTATCCCAAACCCCAATGACCGCTTCTACTTTGTACCCCCGCCATCACCAAAAGGGCTACCCCAATTATAACGTTAGATAACCAGTGATTTGCTCCTCCCCTATAATGAGCAGTTAAACCCCCCGAACCATGACAATAAGGCAAGCCACCAAATGTTGCAGAGACTAAATTTCCAAATCCGATTGACCTCAAAAGTCGTCCCACAGTCACTCGCTCGGCCTGAGATCGAAAATACCTTTCAGCTACATCACGAGTGCTCACCACGGAATTGGCCAATGTGAGAACTAACTGCGGTAAAACCAGGCCAAGTACCACATCCAATCTTGTAAGATTTGCAGATACCGAGGGCATCACTCGCGATGCATTTGAGCCTTGAAGGATTCCCCAAACTAAACCAAGTGTCGCGATGACTCCTAGGGCTGACCAATGACGAGGCAAAACAAAAATACAAATGAGCAGGCCCAACGCGGCAAAGTGCCAACCCTGTTTTGCTCCTTGAATAAGTAAAACTGCGCCTAGCCCGACCTGAAGACTATGTATGATCGCTTTAGGCATTTTTTCACAAAAGAGATCTAAATTTACAAAGTTGAGTCCAAGACAAAGAACTCCTAGGAGTGCGCCACTTAAACGTACCTCAAGAAACGAGGCGCCGACCGCAACCGAGGCGATCGCGATGGACTTTAATGGCTGAACGGACATCGGAATCCGAAAAACAAGTGCCGCGGAGAGATAAGCCAATCCTGCGCTCAGTAAAAGGGTTGCGCCTGAAAAGCCGCCTTGAGTAGACAAAAGCGCGAGGAGTGGAAATAAGACCGCACCATCAGCAAAAGCCCCTAGGCTGTTTCTGATTAAAAATTTCAATGCCCACCCCCTTTTGCAATTTCAAGAGCATGAGGGATGAGGTCTTCGAGAGCTTCGATCCCCTCTTTGACTGCCTTTGGGCTACCAGGAAGTAGAATCACCAAAGTCTTTTCGATGAGGCCTGCATTGGAGCGACTCAGCCAAGATTTTTCAGTTTTCTGAGAACCTGAAAGTCTAAGTCGCTCACCAAATCCGGGGATTTGCTTCGTAAAGAGTTCAGACACTGCTTCGGGCGTAATATCCCTGGGACCCAATCCCGTCCCACCTGTAGTTAAGATGAGATCTACTCGGTCTTCGAATGCCAAATGCCTGACAGCCGCTTGAATTTGAAGCTCGTCATCTGAAACTATTTTGGTAGCGACGACTTCCGCCCCCCTCTTTTCGATCATATCGCAAAGAATAGGACCCGAAACATCAGCTGCCTTTCCCTGAGAGCAACGGTCACTCACCGTAACAACAGCACAACGCAGGCCCTTCCACAAAAGCTTTGCAATATCAGATGCGGGGTTAGATTGGGCACTCAAGCTTGGGTTCACCCAAATTCCGGATTTACCACCTTCTTTGCGTTCGAGTAAAATATCTGAAATCGTCAAAACGGGGTCAATTCCTTTGGTGAGATCATAGATCGAAAGGAGTGCGGCGCTGACCCCAGCTAATGCCTCCATTTCAACACCTGTTTTTGCAAAAGTAATAGCCTCACATTGAACATAAATAACATTTTGAGGCGTAATCACTTCACATCTGACACGAACCGCATCTAAAGACAGCGGATGACAAAGCGGCAGAAGTTCTGAAACGCGTTTTGCGCCCATAATTCCAGCGACTTCGGCAAGCGCCAGAACATCTCCCTTTGGCATTTCCTTTCTGGCGATTTTTTCGATTGTCGAAGAAGCCATCTTAATTTTTCCAGAGGCGATAGCTCTTCTTCGAGTGGGCACTTTTTCGCCAACGTCGATCATTCGAAACTGGCTACTTGAATCATTAACCCCCGATGGAGGCAAATTCCCTAGTGTTTCCATATTTCCCCTCGTGTAATAAATGCGCCTCGGGCTTATTTTCAATGATCCCCGAAACAGCGCTCATCAAATCCCCCATCTGTGATTCGTCCTTGAGGTAGGGGCGTAAGGAGAAATCCTTTTCACCAAACAAGCAGAGTCTCAGACCGCCTTGGCTTGAAACCCTTAAACGATTACAGGTCTGACAGAAATCTTTGGAATAAGGTGCAATGATTCCGATACGACCTTCGTACTCAGGGTGCCCAAACTCAACCGCCGGCCCATCACCTGGATTTCTTTGAAGCATTTTAAAACCTTGTTGAAAAAGTTTAAGCTGAATTTCTCCGCCCGAAAGATGTCTTTTTTCGTAGAGATCCTTGTTATCCCCTGTGCGCATGAGTTCAATAAAACGTATCGAAATTGGAACGTTTTTAATCCAATCTAAAAAACGATCCAAGTCAAAGTCGTTCCAACCTCTAAGCAAAACTGTATTGATTTTAAGTGACTTAAATCCAGCATCGAATGCTGTTCGTACCCCTGCCATAACCTCATCAAACCGCTTTGTCCCAGTGATTCTATTAAAATTCTCGGCATCTAAACTATCTACGCTAATATTGAGTGCCGTGATACCTGCCGCCTTGAGTGGATGCGCAAGCTCTTTAAGCCGATAGCCGTTGGTAGTCATGGCAAGTTTGCGTACGCCGGGGATTTCGGAGATGGTCCGGGCAATTTCAACAATATCTCTTCGCAGAGTGGGTTCGCCGCCTGTAATTCTAAATTTCCAAAAGCCCATGTTAACAAAAGCTCGCACAAGATTGCGAATTTCTGAAACACTGAGTGGCGCTTCGTCTGTTGTCTTGCTAAATCCATTAGGCAGGCAGTAAACACATCGAAAATTGCAGGCGTCTGTGACGGACAGCCGCAAATATTGAAAGCGCCTCCCGTGAGAATCCTCAAGTTGCTTCAAAGCCTCTCCTTTCCTAATTCGGGAGGCTAAGGCGTTTCCGCTTTAGCCCCGGTAGCTAGATTCTAGCCACGGCCCAGCGTTCTTGCTCACTTTGAGGCGAGTTTAGAACAACTGAGCTCGGAGTCTCATTTTAACTACTGACTTCGCTATCTAAATCACGGATGCGCTCTTGCGCCGTTCGTCCGCTTAAATTTAAACTGCTGGTCGCGCCGCAAGACATGGCTTCATTCATTTCAGCGCTACCACTAAATCCAACTAGAATTGGCAAAATATCCAACTCTTTACATTCGTCAGCAACCAGCTCTTTTGCCCAATTAAAAATCGCTGCGTAAGTGACATGTCCGGCCACCCCAGGACGACATGCGATTGTACCTACGAAACGGCCTAAATGATCTTTCAGAAATTTTTTTCGTGCTTCGAGGACTACTTGAGTGCCTTCATGATCAGCACTCTCCTCTAATTTTTTTTGCTTCATGAGCAATATCGCATAAAATTCAAATTCACGAGACACGTGGTCTAGCATTTCGCGGGCTTCGCTTTCGTCATTAAGCTGAAGACCAAACGCCTTATAAAACCCAGCAATATCGGCCAAATCTCCACCCTTTGCGATTTGGGATCGGCCATATTCAGTCTCGTATAAAGGGTTGGCCTGTTTCGCGCGGTCAAAAATATCTATATAATCTGAACTCAATTCAAAAAGTCGCTTTGAATCCGAAATGCATTCTTGAAGCACACTTCTGAGAGAGGGCCAAATTTTGACGTCTGACACCCGACATTGTTCTTCTAAAGATTCATCTGCTAATAGAGCGCGAACGTATTCTTCGAATCCCTCATCCGGGTATCCGCTCAAAACAGACGCCAATAAAAACCCCAGTGTTCTATTTTGCATACTCATTTACATCCCTTTTGCAGGCGCAATCGAAAGAGGTACCCACACCATTGTGATCGACTTTCGGGATCCTACCTCGCCCTTTCCGCCCTGCCAAACTGCAAATCCCATGAAACTATTTTTACCCGCCTGTAATATGGACCCACCCTCTCCTTCGTTTAAAGGGCGAGATATAACAACAGTCCACCGTCCGTTTTCCCATTTCCCGTAACCCACCGCTTCATGAGAAGCCGAAACTGAGCTGGTGCTGAAACCTTCTGCAAAAATTTCATCTACAGCAAACTTTCGATAAGATTGAGGGTTTCCTTCAATTTTTCCCGGAGAAAAAACCTCTTTACGTTCGTCTGTCATGGCCTTGAGATGTCCTGTGTCCTTAAAATCCATCGGATACATGTCCACACTCATGTTGGGATAAAGATCTCGCATTTCCGGTTTACCTTTTTCTTGATCCCGCTGGTATTGAGCGCGCCAGTGAAAAAGATGAACTGGATTATCCTTAGCTCCCATAAAAATGGGTGGAGGATTTTCATTCGATTTGATCGGAAACTGCATTGCTACAGCATCCGAGAACTCGCCTAGGCGGCCCGCTTCATTTTTTTCAGGGTCCTTCCATTTCAACCGAAATGAAATCCATTTTCCGTCATGAAGGCTTTGCACCGATATCGAACTCGTATTTGTTTCTTTAGGCCTTGGGGCCACCATCGGTTGCGCCATAAGAGTTACAGTTTCCTCTTGTATGCCGCTCCAATATTTTGCCGACAGGTCCGGCTTCGAGAGGTCTTCTTTGATCCATTTTGAATCTAAAGTGGCACCCCAGGCGAACAGAGGCGCCACAGTAAATAATCCGACCAATCCCAACCTGCTTTTGAATAAAATTTTATTTTTCATCTCAGCTCCTTATCAGGGCGTGTTGGACCGAACCGCGCCGATCTTTTCATCGAACTCCGCGCGCACATACATGTGTTCAGTGACGGGCACTTGCACAATCTCGCCACCTTTTTCATCAAATCCGGTGGCCTTTTCGTTTTCAACCTTAAAGCTGTACAATATTCGATCACTGCTTCCCATGAGGGTAAACAGTCCCTGAGCCACGGGGTCTTGACGGATTTTTTTGTAATTCTCAATCGCCTCATCGACATTAGGTCCAAACATTTGATGTAGATAATCACGATTCGCATGAATGGGCGGAATGTAATAAATGTTCGGCTCGAGACCCAACTGCGGATAATAAGGAAGCGCCAGTCCCTTTTTATGAACTAGGTAATCCACGGGATTATCCTCTCTCGCTTTCCAAGGGGGATTGATAAACCCCATAATGCGAATCTTGCCGATGCAGTTTTGCACACACATCGGCTGAAGACCTTGCTCAACAGCCGGGTAACATCCCACACATTTTTCACTCACCCGAGTATAAGGATTGTACATCGACTTTTTGTACGGACAGGCTCGGACACACTCTCCATATCCCTTGCAGCGGCTTTGATCGATAAGGACGATTCCATCTTCGTCGCGCTTATAAATAGCTTTGCGCGGGCAGGAAGCTAAACAAGCCGGGTAAGTACAATGAGCACAAGTTCTTGGAAGGTAAAAAAACCATTTATCATGGGGAATATTAATATGGTCACCGTGCGGAACATCCCCCAAACAATCATCCTCGCCCACGTTGGGATACATCCAATCCTCATCTTGAGGTGCAAAATGAGCCACTTTTTCAGTCGGCTCTGCCGCTTCGAAAATAGTTTTACCGTTATATTCCCCGTTTTTATGCCACTCTTGATGTCCTAATTTCTCAAGTATTCGCACATCCCATGCAAGGGGATAGCTCCCATAGGGTTTGGTTTCGACGTTGTTCCAAAGCATGTATTCTTGGCCTTTTCCGCTGGTCCATGTCGTTTTACAAGCAAGCGTGCAAGTTTGGCATGCAATACATTTATTGAGATCAAATACAATTGCCCACTGACGCTTGGGCCGATGCTCGCTGTAGGGGTATTCCATTTCTCTTTTGAGGTGCCAGTTTTTAACCTTTGCCATAGTCGATGCTCCGATCGAGTGCTTAAACCGGGTTTAGCTTTTTTTCTTTGAATACTTACCTTTAAGATATTCTTTCATCGCTTTGTTTTCGTAAGTAGGTCTAAATCCTAAACTTGCGGGCCTCCACTTTCCGTTTCCACCCAATCCCCCCGCCTCAGCCTTTGAAATTTTAACAAATGCTTCGCGCGGGGCGCCCACGGGGCAGTGAATATCTGCCGCAAAACCCTTTGACATTACCTGCCCAAACATATCTTTATGAACAAGCGATTCAGTCATGAGAGTGGGCCGCACCCAAGCTCGTGTCGCGCTCGGATGAGAACCATAGCGATAC
>CAYJBA010000026.1:0-14073 GCA_964367865.1 uncultured Bacteriovoracaceae bacterium
GGCCCGAAAACAAGGAGTCTTTAGCTCAGTTTGGTATCGTTGTATGTAGAGCACTCAAGTCTAATGCAATTGCGATAGTGAGGGAGAAAGATAAGGCTTATCAGTTAGTGGGAGCGGGACAAGGCCAACCCAATCGAATTGACGCGCTCAGAAGTTTAGCTGTTCCGCGTGCACATTTGATTTTGGGATCAGAACCCACTGCCCTTTCGGATTGTGTAATGATTAGCGATGCTTTTTTTCCGTTTCGCGATACGGTCGATACGGCTGCCCGGGCAGGTATTCGATTTATTGTTCAACCTGGAGGAAGTATTAAGGACCCGGAATCTATTCAGGCTTGTGACGAACACGGTGTCGCGATGGTGTTTACGGGCAGAAGGCATTTCAAGCATTAAGAATGTGGGAGGTGAGATGGCTGCATTAAGCTATGCGGGTGCGGGTGTAAATCGGGAGGCCGCAGATCAGTTCGTCGAAAAGATCGCTGTACTCTCCAAATCTACACTGAATAAAAAGGTAAAATCCTCAATTGGAGGGTATGCATCGCTTTACGAAATCGATTCGAAGAGGCTTTTAGCGGCTTCGACGGACGGAGTAGGAACAAAGCTTAAGCTTGCTTTTCGCTTGGGAGTTCATCACACGGTTGGCATTGATTTAGTCGCGATGTCGGTTAATGACCTCCTTTGCGTTGGTGCTGAGCCTCTTTTTTTTCTAGATTATTTTGCTACAGGAAAACTCCTTTCAGGGGTAGCTGAAAAAGTTCTCGAAGGAATAGTAGAAGGTTGCCGTCAGTCCAGTTGTGCATTAGTCGGCGGCGAAACCGCAGAAATGCCCGACTTTTACTCTCCTGGCGAATACGACCTAGGTGGTTTTGCTGTAGGAATGGTGCAGGCGGGAGATGTGCTGCCAAAAAAGGATATAAAACCAGGCGACGCTTTGATCGGGATCGCCTCGAGTGGATGTCATAGCAATGGTTTTAGTCTTTTGAGAAAACTGATTCCCGAAGGCCCAGAAGGAAATGAAAAAGCTGCAAAGCTACTTACTCCCACGAAAATTTATGCCCATTCGCTAGTGCCTTTGATAAAGAAACGAGCCTTTAAAGGGCTGGCTCATATTACGGGTTCTGGATTTTTAAATATTCCGAGGATTTCAGACAAAGTAAGTTACAAAATTGATTTACCTTCTCCAGAGGAACGTCCCCCGATTTTTGAATGGGTGAGAGCCAAAGCGAGTTTAAATCTTTTGGAATTATCACAAACCTTTAATCTTGGAATTGGGATGGTCTGCGTGGTTCCGGCAAATCATGCTGAAAAAATACTTTCGCAATTAAGAAAAGCTAGAGAGACCGCCTGGATCATAGGCGAAGTAGTTCGCAACCAAAAAGGACACGGTTCAAAAGTATTTTTACGTGACCGAGATGACGAAGTCATCTTGCACTATTCTTGAATATGGGGTTGGGTTCACCAAAAAATCCTTTAGCTCCGATTACGATTGAGCGATTTTATGGACTAGAGCCCAGCGCCTGGCTTTGTGTAGGTTCTGGATACAGCCGCGAAGAAGTAAAAGATCTATTATTAAAAAGCGGTCACGCGGTGACGGGCAGCACGGTGATAACGATTTCGCAACTGGCCTTAAAAATAATACAATCCTCAGGAAGTAAAATTACCGCAGATCGTATTCTAACAGCTACTGCCAGACAAGAAGCTCTGAGGGTACTTTTGGCAGATCGTCGTATTTTGAGCCAGGTGCCAGAGCTCAGGAGACTTCGAAGGCAGTCTTCTTTTTTTCGGCGCCTCGACCAGGCTATTCAGGCAGGACGTCTGACCTTCGCACACTCTGAAGAGGAGGCCGTTCATCACTCGTTTTTGGCTCATCGTTTTGGACCAAATGATTTGAGACAAGAGTTGAGAGGGATGGTCTTGGCTTACGAGGCCTGGCTGAGTGAAAAAGAGTGGGTCGATTTACCTGCACTCTTGCGGCTTGCTTGCGAAATTCTTGGCGCCGCCGCTTCTGAGGTAGCGTTTAATTTGCCGGATGAAATTTTCATGATTTCGGTGCGAGATGGGGAGAGCCTCGAAAATCTTTTTTGGGAACGTCTCTCAGAACATACTCAAATCACGCGAGTGGATGTGCGTGAGGCCGCTTTTTATGATTCGCCTCCTAAAACCCATTGGGAGCTATGGCATACAACAGATGACGCTGCAGATGCGTTGGCTGAAACATTGGCCGAAAGTCCCGACTGGTCTCGCGAAGTAGTGCTTATTCCGGATGATGCATCCGTCCGGCGCAGTTTAAAGCGGGCACTATCCCAGATGCAAATTCCCATTGCGGATCCTAGAGATCCTAACCGCCTGCGGTTTGACGAGGGTCTAAAATGGGCACTTTTGCCACTTCAATGTGTGGGTCGAAATTACGAACGCATTTGGGTTAATTCACTCATTTTGTCTGGCATGGGCATTAGAGGTGAAGCCGCTTCGAAAGCCGAATGGATTGCGGAGATCTCGTCGCGGGGAATTCGGGACGGGCTCAATTCCTATTCTGGCGGAAGACTTTCTTTGCTACATCCGCAGCTTGTTGAAATCGCCCGAAGGTTGGGTGGTAAGAGGAGTTGTCAAAGTATTGGGCGAGCGCATCTTGAGTTTTTGCGAGGCGCCATCCTCGAGCGAACTGAGCTTTCTTGGGTCTATCGATTTTTTGAAGGTTTTTGGAGCGAATTCGAATCTGACCTAAAAAGGACCGATCAGGAAGATCGGTGCGCCCAGGTTCTCTATTGGATCGAAAGGATCGAATCACGAATTGAAGATTCGCGCGCGCCTGTGGATAAGACGCGTTCTGAGTCCGGCATTCAGGTCTATAGGTATCAGCAAGCTGTTCTTCAAAGCACAGATCGCGTGTGGTGTTTAGGCCTATCTAATCATTGGTTGAGCTCCGAGCCCGCTGGCGATTACTGGTACTCAGAAAGAGATCGCGAAGCTCTGGGTACTGAGTTTGCGATTCGCTCCTCGGTCCATGCCAGAAAAGAAAGATTACGAGCCCTGGAGTGTTGGTTAAAAAGCTCAAAGGACTTTCATATTCTATCATCACGTTATGATGAGGATGGATCTGAGAGAGAAGACCTGCAGCCCCTTTTAGAAGAGCTAACTCGCCTCAGTCACATTGTTTTTCCAACTCAGCCCAAAGAGTACGGATCACACGATCGCTGGAAAAAGAGCTTTGGGGCTTTGAGGCCGGTTCCCTCATTTAAAGTTCAGCTCGCACCGGGTTCAAAAAATATAACGGCCACGGTACTTGATAAATATAGCCGGTGTGAGTTTCAGGGTCTTGTTTTTTCACGTTGGAAATTATGGGATCAAAGAGAGCCCGATACGGAACTGTGGCCCGAGGTCCGGGGAAACATACTCCACGAGGCTGTTCGCCTCATGCTCAAAGAAAAAGCGCCCCCTCAGTCGGCGCTGGATCAAGCTTGGGTATCCAAGCCTCCACGCGGACTAATGCGAGGAAAAAAAATCGAGAAATACGTAAAATCACGACTACTTAATATATTACTTACATTTGCAGCGAAAGAAGTTGAATTTGTTAAAAAGGCTGGCACTCAGACTATCAGTCTTGAAAACTGCAGCTTTGAATATACGGTGGGTGATATTGTAGTGCGTGGGACCCCGGATCGTATTGATGAGCATCCCGAAGGCCTGTTCGTCATTGATTATAAAACATCAACTGATTTGCCCAACGGGCGCGAGATGCTCGAAAAAAACTGTCGACTCCAACTTCCTTTCTATGCTTTAGCGACTCGACGGCAGATGAATAAGCCCGTAGTTGGCGCACAGCTCGTCGAGCTCACTCGGCGCGGAGCGAGAAACGCCGGAATTTTTTTTACACGATTTAACGGAAAAGAACCTGGCAAGCTCACTCAGTTTCGTTCGAATTTGAGAAGCCTAATGACCGAGGAGCCAGACGAAATTTGGAGTCAATTCGAGGTTAAAGTGAGCGACGCTGCTCGAGGATTTGTTGCTGGTCGATTTGAAGTTCGACCCCGGAGAGGTGAAGCCGAGTGTCGATCCTGCGCGGCTGCGGATCTTTGTGGCATTCGTCGAGCGCTCGATGCCACAGAAACGGGTGAAGCCATCGAATGAGTGAATCGGTGAGAATGACTCCAGAGCAGCGCGAAGTCATCGAAACTTGGGGTCAGGGTTTGGCTGTAACCGCTGGAGCTGGGTCGGGCAAGACAACGACCTTAGTGATGAAGTGTCGTGAACTCCTGCGAAAAAATCCGGGAGCCCGATTTGCTGCCGTTTCTTTTACAGAACGATCGGCTAGCGATTTAAGAAAAAAACTTTCTCAATATCTATCTGTTCAAGGCGAGGGGGGAGCTTTGAGTGGCCATTGGGTAATGACGATTCACGGCCTTTGCGCGGCTATTTTGCGCGAGTTTCCACGCGAGGCTGGACTCGATGGTGAGGAGACTCTGTTGTCAGAGCCTGAGGCTCAGCTTTATTGGGAGCGAGCACTGGATTCCATTTGGGAGGATACCCTTTCTGAGCCCGTAAATCAGGCTCTCGATCACCTCTTGACTCGAGAGAGTCGGGACAGCCTTTTTGAGCTTCTCAAACGATTACGTAGTCTCGAACTTTTTGGCGTTTTTGAATCACTTGAAAAATCTCAGGACCCTTCGGCTTTAGCGCTGCACTGTCTTGGGGAACATGTTCTTGAGAGGTACGAAAAACTTAAACGCCGAAGGGGCGTTCTAGATTTTAATGATCTCGAGCAAGGTGCCGATCGGATTTTAGAAAATATCAATATTCGGGAGTTATTTCATAGAAGATTTGATTTGGTCTTGGTTGATGAGTTTCAAGATACTAACCCCGTTCAGGCGAGGATTATTAAAAGGCTGATTAAAACTGATCAATCTAACATTTGCGTGGTAGGGGACCCCAAACAATCCATCTATCGTTTTCGAGATGCGGATGTTTCCGTTTTTGAGGAGTTTTGTTCAAATTTGAGTAAACATGTTTCTCTCACCCTTAACTTTAGAAGTCGTCCGGGAATCATCGATGCGACTAATCGTATTTGCGCGCCCGCCTTTGCGGCTTCTGATTTACCCTACCTACCGCTTCAAGCAGGGCGAGAGAAAGGGGAGAGTGGAGAATCCGTTGTTCGTCTAAACGTTGCGGCGCCCAGTGAATTGGCTCAGTGGATCCTGTCTCAGGTCTCTTTGGGAGTGCCATTGCATGAGATGGCGCTTCTCGTACGCAAAATTCGTGGAAATGAAAAATGGTTTAAAGCATTAAGCGCCGCAGGAATTCCTCTCGCAATGGGCAGCGGCGGATTATTTTGGGAAGATCCTCGCACGCGAGAGCTGGTGGCATTTCTCAAGTGGTGGGATTTTCCCTACCATGCCTTGGCCGGTGCGACCTTTTTGCGCGCGCCCTGGGTGGGTATATCTGATCAGGAGCTGGACGTTTGGGTTGAAAAAGACCGCACTTGGGTTGAGCCTTTTTTTAGTTCCGTGGGCCCAATCGCTCAAGCATTGGCTCCTTTTCGCGGTAAAACAATCCGCCCGGGCGAACTCCTCATGGCGTTAATGGTAAGTGATGAAATCGAAGCTGAGTTAGGAGCGCCCCTGTTAGGGCTTTGGCACCGAGTGGAGGGTCTTTCGTCACGGGGATTGGGTTTTCATGCGGTAGTCGAAGAACTCACACTAGCGACAACTGAAAAAAGACGCGAGAGGGATGTCCCCCCGCCTAAAAATGAGGGCCAGCTCCAAGTTCTTACGCTTCATGGTGCAAAGGGGCTCGAATTTAAACAGGTTCTGCTCATTGATTTAGGTAAGAAGAGTAAATCCCCTTCCTCGCCGCTTCTTTTTTGGGATCGTGAGAGAGGGGCATTTTTATCAAGGAGAGATGAGTGGGGTGATCGAGACAAATCCGATTCCGAAGAAATTCACTGGAGAGAACTAGAAAAAACCAAGTCTATTGCTGAAAGTAAACGTCTTTTTTACGTTGCGATGACCCGAGCGATGGAGCGCCTGATTTTAGTTTGTCCCGAACTTGAAGATCCACTCAAGGGAGAAAATATTTTAGGCGAAGACTACTGGAGAGGTTGGCTAGAGCTCAATGGGACCGGCATTGCTATTGAGCAAAATCAGGTTCAGGTTCAAATACAAACCCCTCAAGGAGAGACGAAAGCAGTCACTGACTTAAAGAAACGGCGTGTATTAACAAATAAAAAACCAGAGCGAAATTTTCGTCCGCGCCACAGCGTTACGGAGTGGAATTTACTTTCTCGTTGCGAGAGAGCCTACGAATGGACTTATATTAGGCCGCAATTGGGATCTTCCGAGATTGAGTTAGACGGAATATTTACTGCTGATCCAGACTCAGTGTCAGAGCCTGAAAACCAAGCGATCAGTCACCGAGAGTTGGGAACGCGAGTTCATGCGCTTTTAGAAACAGGCGATTTTCAAGGATTGAAATTGCTTGAAGCAGAAGTGGGGCCTGAGAGATTTGTTGCGGAACCCGTCATTCATTGGGCGAAAACCTCGCCTTGGATGATTTCGCCAACCCCGGGAACTTTAGAGAAAGTTTGGACCGAACTTTCGTTTGAAGTTCCGCTTCATGGCCAGGTGGTCGTAGGCGCAATGGATCGCCTTGTAAGAAAAAAAGAGGGTACGTATACCGTACTGGATTTTAAAATTACGCTCAAAACAAAATCGGAAGCTGAAATCTCTGAAACCTACCGTACGCAAATGGAGCTCTACGGGTGGGCTTTAAAGTCTTTAATACGCTGTGAGGACTTAAAGGGGATTCAAGTGCTTTTGGTCAATATTTCGCGAGAGGGTGTGCGAACTTTTTCAATTCCCTTAAAAGCGCCCGATGTGGAAGGGTTAAAAAAGGTTTCGTCTCAAATTGTAAATGGAGCAGCTGGAATTCCTTACCCCGGTTCCTTGTGTCGATATTGCCCTCATCTGGCACAATGTTCTGAAGGCCAGGCATCGGGCGGCCGTCCTTGGCAACTGGAGCCGGCAGCTGATTAGCAATGGGTAAGCTTATAGAGGGTTCCGCAAAACCGACAGAAAAAGATCGAAGACGATTTTATGCAATGGCATTGGGATCTTTTCGAGAATCTCAAGTGATCCTTCATATGACTCGAAACTTTGAGTTTCTAGCTAGGTCAGACCTTCTCGGGGCTTGCCTTTACAAGTTAAGTCGTTTCACCTGAAACAGAACCAGGTCACGGCAACAGATTGCCCGGGTGTCAGGCTGCCTGATTTGTCCATCAATCCAAATCGTCATTAATCTGACGAACACTGAACTATTTTACCCACTCTTTCAATTTCATCTCCAACTTCTTTACTCTCTTTAGCCAAAAGACTTGATGCGCTTGGATAAGAAAGGGTAAAATCAAATGAAATCATGGACAATACACTCAATGGCCAAGAAATTGGACCGAAGAAAACAAAGGCATGGATCTTGAGAATTGGAATCACTCTCGTTGCGATGATTTGGCTTTTTATCGTCGCATGTCACTGGGCGGATGCCGCGAGCGGCAGTGGAGATGACGAGTACAGTTTCAATTGGCTCGATCCTGATAAGAAAATTTATGTTTTACAGAATCGACGCTACACCAAATCTCGACGGCTTTTACTCAGCCTGATGGCCGGCCCAGGAATTTCAAATTCCTATCGGCATAGTATTAATATTGACCCTCGAGTGGCCTTTTATCTGAGCGAATCTTTAGGAATCGAAGGTTTTTACACTCTTACTTCGAATTCGGCCAACAATACCTTTGATGCATTAAAATGAACCGGTACCACGGTTTCGCCTGTTATTCGCGAAGTGAAATCACAGTACGGCGCGCTTTTGCACTGGGTCCCTTGGTATGCCAAAATTAATGTTTTTAACAAAATACTTTATTTCGATTGGTATCTCGCAGCAGGCGCGGGAACCTTGCAAACCGTAGCTATTACAAATTCATTTACGACCCCGACTTCATTGAGTCAGAGTTTGTTTTCGTTATATGCGGCAACCGGGCATCAGTACCATTTGACTCGTTCGTTTACGGTCCGACTTGATTTTTCAGGCGCCTATTATAAGGCCCCACTTTTTGGCACGACGGGGAGCGAGACTTGGTTTTCAAACTATAATTTCGTTGCGGGGATAGGACTTAGAATCTAGTGAAAATGCGACGGTTCCACATTATTTCCCTCTGTATCATGCTGAGTCTGGGCGGAACTTCTCCTTTTGCGGCATACGCGGCCGAAGATGAAGAAAACGCAGCGAAGTATCTAAACCAAGCTTATGATTTTTACAGGGTGGGACAGTATTTTAAATCTGCCCGTTACGCTTTTGGGGCCGCAGAAAGAGATCCTGAATTGGCGCCAGAGGCCTACTCTTGGATTACACTGGGCTTAGCCGGTGCCAACCTTTATAACTCCGCTTCGTATTTTTTTATAAAAACTCTGCAGTCAGGAGATAAAAAAGCGATTCGGCGGGTCTTGACAAAAACACAAGATATTTTAATGAGTGTGGGCCCCGATCTTTTACGAAAATATTTGATTCGTCATACGAGCTTTGATGACTACGACGGAAACAATAAAAGTGCATATCTTTTCGCTCTAGCTAAAGAGGCTCTTTTAGTGCGAGATTTCGAAAAGGCGATTGGCTATGTAAACGCGATTAGCACTCAAAGCGCGGTATGGCCTTACGGTTTGATGTTAAGAGGTACGGCTCACGCTTTTCTCGGAAAGGGCGATTACGCAGTTCATGATTTCGAGTCGTGCGCTGATCGATCTAAAGACATTCTTCGAGGTGTTGCTTCGACTTCGGCTCGCTTTTCACAAATGAAAAGAGAAGCCGACGACCTTTATTCTCGCTGCGCCGCAGGGATGGCGCGGACTTATTATGAGATGGGGCAGTTTGATCAAGCGGATCAGGCTTACGATCTGATCGCAAAAGCTAGCATCGTATGGCCGGATATCTTATTTGAACAAGCCTGGAACGCGTTTGCGCGGCAAGAATACAATCGGACGCTAGGGCGATTGGTCAGTTATAAAAGCCCTGCTCTCAGCTTTGTTTTCAATACTGAAGCTGACGTACTTCGGGCCCAGTCTTATTTAGCCCTTTGCTTATATGCGGACGCTAATGAAGTGATCAATGAGTTCAATTCAAAATATACAAAAATAGGCGAGCGAACGAAAGCCTTCGTTGAGAACAATTCGGATCACTTAGGAGCTTTTTTCAATGAAGGTAAAATAGCGCTTTCGGGATCATTATATTCAGACAACGGAATGCACCGCCTGATGAATCGATTTATTAGGGGTCCTTATTTTTCCGGTTTAGTAGCTTCAGAGAGGGCGCTGGCTCAGGAACTTGAGGCTATTCGCATTTTTGACTCTCAACAACCCGGCGTTGGACATGCGTATGGCGCTGGATTTCCCGGATTTCTCAGAAACGTTTTAGATTGGAGAATGAAGTCGATCAAACTTCTCGGTGGAGCCTTTATTAAAAATAGCCTGATCGATTATCATGCCACCTTAATTGCTGATTTTGAAAAAATGGCCTTTATTAAGCTAGAAATGTTGAAAATGGCGAAGGACGAAATTCTGAAGCGCTCTACTCCCAAAGTAGAGCGAAGCCGAGGAAACATTGAGCCCTCAAGGCGTGATTATCAGTACTACTGGTCTTTTAATGGCGAGTTTTGGAACGATGAATTAGGAGATTATGTCTTTGGTCTCGAGTCCGAATGTAGAAACTAGGGTCGCGCTAGGATTAGCGATTTTACTGGCACTCGGCGCTACAAAAATCGGGTGGAGTCGCACGCCTTATACGGATACAGAAATTAAAAGTGTAGAGACCTCGGATGATTCAAAACTCCGCGAATTGAGAAATCAGGAAATTACCCAACTCAGAATTACGCTGGGTCGTCGTTTACCCGAAAATCGACGCGCAGACTTGTATTTTCGTTTAGCAGAAATATATATGGAAGCCTATAATCAGGAATTTTTGATGGAGGGCCGAGTCCATGAAAAAAGATTGGAAAAAGGAGTTACTGATAAATTTATTGATCGCTCCCATTCAGTTCCCTTTCTGAACCAAGGTGTCAAAGCATGTACAGAAATTATCCGTTTGGGAATTGCCTATCCCCGAATCGATCAGGTCTATTATTTTTTGGGATTTAACTACCGCGAGCTTGGAAACAAAAAGCGAAGTATCGAGAACTTCGAAGTTCTGGCAAAGCGGTACCCAGAGAGCCCTTTTTCGGCAGAGGCTTTACGTGAACTGGGTGATCATGCTTTTGAGGCTAAAAAGTACTCTAAGGCTCTATCTCTTTACGAAAATGCGCTCCGACACGCAGATACCAATACTGTCCCTCGCATCTACCATAAGATGGCATGGTGTTATTTTAGATTGCGTTCTCACGCTCAAGCAGTAGACGCCATGAAAAGGGCGATCACCGCAGCTAATAAAAGTGGAGAAAAATTTCTTTCGCTTAAAGAAGAAGCTCTTCGGGATATGGCCATTTTTATGGTTGAGTCCGGAAAAGTCGAAGAAGCAATTGCCTATTTTCAAGGGGTTGCGGGAGACAAAAACTACTACGCCAAAGCTCTAGAGCGATTGGGAAAACAGTACGAGCGAAATGTCGAAACTGCAAAAGCCGTGGCTGTATATGAGACTCTTCTCAAAACGCGCCCTGAGTCCGAAGCGGCATTTCGAGTTTTGGTAAAATTGGTTGAACTCGATCTCAAGCGTGAAAGATATTCGGATGCGTTAGCACACCTAAAGGATTTCAAAAAGCCCCAGTCCAATGAAGTAGAGACTGAAACTTCTTATAAAAATTTGAGAGCGCTGATTCGGAGGACGGCAACTGAGCATCACGAAATTTACAGAAAAAAGAATGCAAAACAGGATCTTGAAATTGCTGAGCGATTTTACTTAGGCTATCTCACGATTTTTTTAAGTAAGGATGACCCTCGCAACGAAACTCCCGAAGTAAAGATGTACCTGGCAGATGTGAAGCGCGAGATGGGTAAGTCAAAAGAGGCAAGCGAGTTATATCGTCAAGTCATCGAAACCCGCGACAAACGCTACGCAAAAGAAGCCGGGGTTCTTTGGACCGCAAGTTTGTCTGAAGCTTTGAAAAAAGCGAATATTTCAAAAAATTCGGACGATCCCTCGAGCCTTGAAAGAGAGTTTGTGGACGCGGCGGATCAGATGCAAGGGTCGCTTTCAGAAACGAATGAAGGGCGCGAAGCGGCGATGAAAGCGGCCTTAGTGTTAGCAGGCTATAAGAACACTCAGAAAGATGCGATAGATCGTTCTCGAAAATTGATCGCTCAGGCGCCTAAAACTGTGCAGGGTTTAACTCTTGCAAAATTATGGCTCCAGATCACGAGTGATCGCGTGTCGCCCGGAAAACCTGAGTCCGCTAGAGATGCCGATCAGTTATTCGAAGTGATCAGGGAGTTAAGGGCTAATGTGGCGCTTTTAGCCTATGACCACGAACAGGGCGGAAAGCTTAAGGCCCAGCTCATTGAAAAAGACAAGATTTTAAAGATCGGTTTAATTGCTAAAAATGAAAAAGATAAAAATTTCGCGGGAGCCGGCAAAGGTTATGAGTCTTTTGCGCTGGACTCTTCGGATAAGGTGATCGCAGAAAAGGCATTTGCGAGTTCCATGTCGAGTTATCTCAAAGCAGAGGACTCAGATGGGATGCTGAGAGTAGCTGCAGTTTGGCTCAAACGGTATCCCAAAAGTTCCAACGCGATTGACTCTATTCGGTCCGGGGCAACGATTGCGCTGATTCAGGGGCACTTTGAACAATCATCTAAACTTTTTGAAAGACTGGGAAAAGAAGCTTCAGACGAGGGATCGCTGATTACCGCGGCTAAGCTTTCAGAAGCGAGCGGTGATCGCGCACATTCAGAAGGTCTTTATAGTAATTATCTTTCCTTATATCCAAAATCTTCTGAACGTTGGTCTGTAGTGCTTATGCTGGCTCAGATGAAAGTTGCAGATAAAAGCACCTCTGAGGCCGTTCAGCTTTACGAAAAATGCATAGTGGGCTCGGCAGATCTAAAGTCCGAGTGCGCTTCGAGACTCGCTGATCTTTATGCGCTAGAAGGCGATCTTGAGCATGCCCGGGCGCTTTTTAAAAAGGCGGCGGCAAAAGGGGCAAACGGAGCTAAAGGCGATTTGTCCCCCTTCGTGGGATATGCTCGTTACCGTCTGGGATATCTGGCTGAGACCCAAGTTCGCTTTGCCCCGATGCAAATGCCCGAAAAACAGCTCAAAGCGGCGCTCAATCAGCGTCTGGATTTTTTAGAGCCTCTGAGTCGGGCATATTCTTCGGCCGTTGAGGCAGGAGGGCCTTGGGGTGTAGCTAGTTTAAATCGTCTAGCAACGTGGGCGGTCAATTTTGCAGATGAGGTCGATCAAATTCCACCCGCTTCGGGCGCTTCGCCAGAAAAGATTAAAGAGTTTAGAAAAAATCTTCGTTCAGTAAGTGATCCTCTCAGGCAAAAGGGAATTGCGACCTGGATCGACGCTTTTAGAAAGGGGTCGGCAGATGAGGCATTGAGCCCGGTGCTTCCTGAAATTTCAGATCGACTGTCGGACGCACGCGTTTCCGCCTACTTCAGAGCGCAGGGTTCATCGGGGCATTTTCTTTTGGCCGGAATTCCAGCGGATGGCGGATCCGATGGAGGCGATGCGATTAAAAAAATCAGGGAGAAATTGCTGAAAAATGCCCAGGACTCTCAGGCTTGGGTTGATTACGGTAATCTTCTCTGGGGAAATCGAAAGCCCCTCCTTTCTAAAATTGCTTATAGACAAGCTATGAGGTTAAATTCTAAAAATCCAGCCGCCTTAAACAACTCGGCCGTAGTCCTCCTGAGTTCTGATGGCGAGGAAGATTGGTTTGTAGCGGCAACGGGCAATCAATTATTGCGTGAGGCGTTGCGATTGGATCCGGGGTTCGGTGCTGCAAAATACAATCGTGCAATGCTGTTGAATTATTATCGTCTCTTTGGACGCGCGCGCGCACATTGGGAACATCTTTCGGGAAGCATGTCAAAGTTAGCTGATGTTCATTTAGGAATGGCTATTGCGCTACAGGGAACCGGACAACTCAGCAGCGCCGAAGTCGAATTTAAAAAGGCAGTTGAGCTTGGCGCTTCAAAATCCAAGTTTCCTTACGCCTATCATCTGGCTGCCCGGTCTTCTGTTCACGGAAAAAAAGGGGCAGATCAATGTTTCTCAGAACTCAGTGATTTGTCCGGTGGCGATTTAGTCGGATTTGAAAAAGCTGCCTTTGATTATTTAAAGGGAAAGTGTAATTTATGGAAAGAAAAGAACTAAATCATCCGTTTTTTCGATTGGCTTTTTCGTTTTTGATTCTCTGCTCGATTGCCGGGTTTTCCTTCGTTATTGGCATGTTTTGGGGGTCTTTGGCAAAAGCAGACGACATAAATAAAAAGAAAAATATCAGAGTCATTTATCCCAAAAAATCCGAAATAGACCTAGATTCAATGCAACTCGAAGGTGAAGTCAAAAATCCATCCGATTTTTATTTTCAACACCGCCGCGAAGAGAAGTTTGACTCGTTGGTCAAGCGCAGAAAGAATTTTCACCCCGAAATGCTGAGAGACATTGTTTTAAGCAAGTAAGGAGCCTTTTATGACCCAGGAGACGACCAAATCGACAAAACGGGGCCGTGAGCAGAAGACAGTCGTGCTTTCGGTCGCCGCCGACCCTTCGCTGACACAAAAAGCAGTATCTTTTAGATTAGACAAAAATCGAGTCGTGGTTGGTTGTGTAAATTAATAGGATGTGAGCCGTGGGGGGGAGGGTGTGGCGCCGCTCCACGCGGTAATCGAAGCCGGACCTTCTACCCAGGGTGGCGTAACTATTTACGATCTTGCGAGCGATACGGGCGTTTTTGTTAACGGTAAAAAAGTGGTGAAAGCAGAACTTTCCCCCGGGGACATCATTACCATTGGATACACTAAACTTAAATTTTCACTCGAAGAGGCGGGAGCGGTTTCTGCAAAGCATGTATTACATAGTGCAGAAGGTAAGCGGC